>JBPCWG010000331.1:0-4800 GCA_051009705.1 Methyloligellaceae bacterium
GACGCATCAGTTAATAATGAGGAGTTAATCAAACTATCTTTTGCCCCATTGTGCAAATTCTCGATTGGCAACCATCAATGAATACGGGACATCAATGTGGGAATTCCAATTTGCTGTGTTCAGCAAGGTCGCACTTCTTATTGTCTAAAGTTTATTGTCTAAAGTCCGCGCGGGGTAATGTACGGACAATGAACCCTAAAATTTTCAAGTCCGCACTACCCCCAAAAGCGGATACTGCAATCAGAAAATATATAGTAGGAGAGTGTTAATAATCGCTCGAATTCAACAGTCACGATCAATTATTTATTACAAATCTTATCCCAGCAGATTGTCTTCTGATTGATAATAGTATTGTTATTTTTATACAGGGGGACCTGATCAATTTCGGTCAGGTTTACGCGCGCAACTAAACGCCTCGGATCTGGCCTCCGTCGCATCGCACGACGCTCCCGGTCACATAACTGGCTCTGGAAGAAACCAGAAATACGGCAACTGATGCAAACTCTTCGACAAGGCCATAACGTCCCGCAGGTATCGTTGCCCTGGATGCCGTGGCGACTTCCTCAACTGTCTTGTCTTGTCTTTTTGCCGCCGCCGCATCCAGCTCATCCACGCGTTCCGTATGGATACGACCCGGAATCAGCATGTTGGCGGTTATGCCATCCTTTGCAACCTCCGTTGACAACGTTTTGTTCCAGCCAACTAACGCGGATCTTAAAGTATTCGACATTCCCAGATTAGGGATTGGTTGCGCTACACCACCTGATCCCACCGTCAGCACTCGGCCTTCGCCGCGTTTCCTGAATTCCGGAAGACAGAGATTTGTTATCTCGATCACCCGTAGAACCATCATTTCGAAATGGTGAAGCCACAACGTATTATCAGGTTCCGTTACAAGGCCCGGCGGTGGGCCCCCTGTGTTATTGACGAGTATATCTATGCCGCCAAGGTTTTCCATCGCAGCATCAAACAGAATTTTGGCACTTGATTGATCTGAGAGATCACAAGGCTTGATGAATGCTTTTCCAGGTCCCTGATCATTCAGCATTTTTTGTCCTTCGACAAGACGGTCTTCCGATCGCCCGGTAAGAAGAACCTGAGCCCCTTCCTCGACGAGGGCCTTGGCAATTCCAAATCCCAAACCTCGACTGGAGGCCAGCACCAGGGTTCTTTTATCCTGCAATCCTAAGTCCATCAGTTCAGTCCTCTGATATTGATTTCAACCCGTCGCACAAGATGCGACAACTCTTTATGATCGATTGCCGACAATTGTGGTCCGGGATCCCGCACTTTCGCGCTCTTGATCACTCCGCGACGTCGCAATAATTCCTTCCGCACTGCCAAGCCAAAATTTGGCTGCTGTTCATAACGGATAAGAGGAAGATAAGCATCAAATATGTCTTCGGCCCGTTCCCGATCACCTCTGGAAAATGTTTCGACAACATCCACCAGCATTTCCGGATAGGCGAAACCTGTCATGGCTCCATTCGCACCTCTTGCCAGCTCCTGGGGTAGATACAGGCCTCCATTACCTACCAGAATTGACATTTCCGGGCTCAATCCCTGATCATGTCCGGACCTCAGTTCGGAAATCTTGGCCAATCCGGGCCAGTCCTCATGTTTTAACATTACCAGGTTCGTAAATTCGCTGAACAAGCGCTCCAGGCACGCAACAGAGACAGGGGCGCCAGTCCCCAAGGGGAAGTCCTGATAGCAAACCGGTATCCCCGCTTCAAGCGTCGAAAGAATATCCGCATAATAGCTGTAGATTTTTTCATCGCTGTCGAGAGCGCCATAGGGCGCGACCATGACACCTGCCGCTCCTCCATCCATACAGAATTCAGAAAGCTCAATAAGGGTCTCTTTATCCGGGTTGGAAACTCCTACCAATATGGGTACCCGGCCATCTATTTTTTTTAAAACATGGGTAGCAAGCTGCCGAGTTTCCTCGGAAGTAAGCTTCTGCGCTTCCCCCATCATCCCCAATATGGTGATACCCGTGACCTTGTTCTCCATATAAAACTCAAGCAGACTGTCGAGGCTTGAATAATCAATACGTTGCGTATCGTCAAAAGGGGTCGCTGAAATGATGAATACACCCGATGTCCTATAGTTTATAAGTGAGCCAGTCATATCAGTTTTTGCCTTTTCTTATTCTTGAGCAAGCGGTGAGTTGAAATTCGGCACACTCCAAGACCGAAAACTTCTCTTAGCCTGCGTTATCCACTAGATATAATTGAACTTACAATTGATAGTCGAAACGACGTACATTTGCCAATCTGAATTCCAGATGGAAGACAGACAAGGCGTTACTAAAGATAATCAATCTTGATTGAGGCAAACACATGCAGGAATACGATCTTGTCATCAAAGGCGGTCGCATAGCAACGGCCTCAGATACATTCAGCGCTGACATAGGTATCAAGGACGAGAAAGTCACATGCCTTGGAACCTCCCTCGAGGGAGAAGCAGCCACTGTCATAGATGCTACGGGCAAATGGGTTTTGCCGGGTGGAATTGAATCCCACTGCCATATCGAGCAGGAGAGCTCAACCGGTGCAATGACGTCCGACGACTATTATACAGGAAGCATATCGGCAGCATTCGGAGGAAATACTACGATCATCCCGTTCGCCGCCCAGCATAAGGGACAATCCCTCGCCGATGTCGTGAAAATCTATGATAACCGGGCCGCTCCTAAATCCGTATTGGATTACAGCTACCATCTTATCATCTCAGACCCTACAGACAAAGTTCTGAATGAAGAACTGCCGGCTGTATTCGAGGCCGGCATCACGTCGTTCAAGGTGTTCATGACCTACAATCTGATCATGATCGACGATAAACAGATGCTGGATATCCTGGATGTGGCACGTCGTCATGGCGCACTGACAATGGTGCATGCGGAAAACAATGCTATGATCCAATGGATGACCGGGCGATTGCAGGAATCGGGGAGTGAAACTGCGGAATTTCACGGGGTCAGCCATCCGCGCCAGTCTGAAATTGAAGCCATTAACAGAGCCATTCAACTTGCAACATTTCTGGATGCCCCCCTGCTTATTGTCCATGTTTCGACAAATGAGGGCGCCAATGCCATTGCCCGGGCTCGCCACGAAGGGCGTAAAATATTGGGAGAGACCTGTCCCCAGTACATGTTCCTGACCGATGAAGATCTTGTTAATGCGGGCGATGAAGGAGGCAAATTCATTTGCTCCCCTCCCCTTCGCGATTTCCAGACTCAGAATGACTTATGGCGACATCTTCAAAACGGAACTCTCCAGCTCTACTCATCCGACCATGCCCCCTACCGCTTTGATGAATCCGCAAAACTCAGTCACGGACCGAACCCGCCGTTTCATAAAACAGCTAACGGTATGCCTGGAATAGAATATCGGGCGCGATTGCTGTTTTCCGAAGGGTTTTTGAAAGAACGGATCTCAATTCAACAGTTTGTTGAATTGACCTCAACGAACGCCGCAAAAATTTTTGGCCTACATCCGCGAAAAGGAACGATCGCCATCGGGTCAGATGCCGATATCGCTATCTGGAATCCTGATCGGGAAGAACAGATCACAAATATTTCCGCCCACGATAATATGGATTACTCTCCATTTGCGGGAATGAAAATCAAAGGCTGGCCCGAGCTCGTTATTAGTCGGGGACGAGTCGTCGTAGAAAATGGCAAACTCAGGGCTGTTAAGGGTCAGGGAAAATTCTTAAAACGCAAACCGTTTGATACCACTGGATATTCTTCTCATTTATCACCCGAACTGGACATCAGTAAGAACCACGGAGCCGATATTCTTTAAAACGGATTTGTCTGTTGTAAATCTCGCTCCGACCACGATCCGGGGTTTGCGAGGCTATTCCTATGTATCATTTGTAAATGCTTCCACAATAACATAAAACTATAAATCTGAAGCTGTCATGGGCAATAGATCAATGGATCCGTCGGTCCTCTTTTGCGCGTTTCTGGGCGCTTCAGTACAAACCTAAAAATTTAAGGGAAGAAAAAATGAAATTCAAACTAACGAGAAAAGCACTGGGTGTCGCCGGTGTTGCTGCACTCGCATTGACTGGTTTCCAAGCACCCGCAGCACACTCCGCAGATTTCCCCTGCAGCACCGCACAACTTATCGTACCCTGGGGTCCTGGTGGTGGTACTGCCGTTTTGTTTGGAATTTTTGAAAATTACATCAATTCCAAAGGTGCTAATCCAAAAATCAAAGTCGTGACCATGCCGGGTCAGGGAGGCAATAAAGGTGCTAAAGTCGCAAAAGGTAAAGCGAATGACGGATGCACATTATTCGCTATTCATCAGAGCGCTTTAACATCATTTCTTCAAGGTCGCGTTGATTTCAATTGGGACGCATTTGATACAGTGGCCCATCTGACAATTACGCCCTCATTCCTGGCAGCGAGCCCGAAGTCTCCGTTCAATAATTATGATGAAATGCTCAAGCATATCAAAGCGAACAACGGACAAGTTAAAACCGGTGCGACTATAGGCGCGACGAGTCACTTTTTATGGCTGAGGTTCGGTTCTGCTACGAACACGAAATATAGCTATGTCCCGGTACAAGGCGGAACTGGCAAAAGAAAATCCCTTCTTCTGAATGATACGTTTCACCTTGCAGAAATGAACGCAGCGGCTGCCGGCAAAGAGATGAAAACCGGAGCCTTGAAACCGCTTGCAATTGCCGCAGAAAAACGTGACCCTTCATTTCCGGATGTCCCGACCCTGAAAGAAAAGGGTGTCAATATGACTGCTGCCCTTAATCGCGGTATTGTCGTACC
>JBPCWG010000332.1:0-9426 GCA_051009705.1 Methyloligellaceae bacterium
TCGATCTGGCCCTTCTGAACCTGCGCCGCCGTCGAATCGCACCTGAGTTTGACAAGTTTGATTTTTTATTGAAGTGGATCATCGGCGATATAGAAAATCGTCTCGCGGCGATCAAGCGAGAGTTCCCAACCGTTCTCAGTCTCGGCTCTCACCAAGGCATGCTGGGAGCGATTTGCAACGATCGGCCTGGGACAGACATTGTCATTGATCAGGATTCCTGCATCCAGTTTCTGAAAAGCGCTCAAGGAAAAAAAGTTAATTGCAATATGGAGTTTGTACCTTTCGGGAAAGCATCACTGGATCTGGTTCTTTCTGCCATGACTCTGCAATATGTCAACGATCTCCCGGGAACGCTGATTCAGCTGCGACAGGCTTTAAAGCCGGATGGATTGTTTATAGGAACAATGTTTGGCAGCGAAACACTTATCGAACTCAGAGAGTGTTTCATGCTCGCCGAGGAGCAAGTTGAAGGCGGCGTCAGTCCGAGGGTTATCCCAATGACAAATGTTCAAGAATGCGGTGCCCTGCTGCAAAGAGCCGGCTTCACCCTGCCCGTGACGGACTCCGATATTCTCAAGATAAACTACTCGGAACCGGAAAATCTGTTGCATGATCTCCGTGGAATGGGACTGACGAACGTATTGCGGCATCGCAGAAAAACTCCATTGAAGCGCAATACTTTTCGGACAATGTTCGAGATTTACAAGTCGCGTTACAGCAACAGCGCCGGCAAATTAGTAGCCAGCTTTGAGACACTGACAATGACTGGCTGGGCACCTCATGAGAATCAGCAGCAACCCAAACAACCCGGCAGTGCCCAGGTCAGATTGGCCGATGCATTGGGTACCGATGAGCTATCGGGTGGAGAAAAGGCTTCGCCGAGCCGCAAGAAATCGGACTAACGCAATCTGAATATTAAGGCGTTCCGCGGTAATCGTCCTGCACACCGCCAAAAAATGTATTGAGAGTCGAACCGATGGAATAAACGGAGGTTATGATCACGATCGAAATTCCCGAAGCAATCATAGCATACTCAATTGCAGTCGCACCTGAGCGATCGTCGATAAAATGTGACAAGACGCTTTTGCAGTGGACAAATTGCGTTTTCAAGAATTTGACTTTACGAACTTTCGAATTCATGAGCGATCACCTGTTCCACTTAATCTTAATTCAAAGCAGATCCCTGATTAGCGCAACCAACGGTTCATCCGCGGGTGGCATTGGAAACGTGTTCAATCTGTTCGGTCGGACCCAGGCAAGTTCCTGGCCTTCGAGGGGTTGAATGTCACCTTCCCATTTTCGACAGACAAACAAGGGCATCAAGAGATGGAAATCATCGTAGGTATGACTGGCAAATGTCATAGGAGCCAAACAACTCTTCACCGTATCGATATTCAGTTCCTCTTTGAGTTCCCGAATTAGCGCCTGTTCAGGTAATTCTCCTTCTTCAATTTTACCGCCGGGAAATTCCCAGAGGCCCGCCATTTTTCGACCTTCAGGACGCTTGGCTAAAAGCACACGTCCGTCTCTGTCGACAAGTACACACGCAGCAACGAGAACAATTTTCTGGCTCATTTGCGATACCTTCAGACTATCACCGGTGTATTAATTTTTGGATATTGGAAAAGGTTAAATAATTTTTAATATTACTTATCCAAGTTGCGAGGGGAATTTATCGTTTCATTAACTTCTATAGTCCGCGTTAATGGCGATATATTCATGGGTGAAGTCGCAGGTCCAGACTGTCGCTTCACCATGATTTATCCCGACATCCACTTTAATATGGATGTCCTCGGATTTCATATAGTTCGCCCCGTCCTCTTCCCTGTAATTGACACTGACTTCACCGTTTTTGGCGACAAGAATTTCTCCGAACCAGATGCTCAGCCTGTCCCGATCTGCCGCCTCGCCGGCTTTGCCAACGGCCATGACGATACGTCCCCAATTTGGGTCTTCTCCGGCGATGGCCGTTTTTACAAGAGGTGAGTTTGCGATCGAAAGTCCAATTCGGTGTGCCGCCTGATCATTTTCGGCGCCGCAAACATCTATTCGGATAAATTTGGATGCACCTTCCCCGTCTCTGACAATCTGGTGAGCCAGGTTGAGTGATACATCGTCGACAGCCACCTGTAATTGAGCCAATCGCGGATCCGAATTGCTTTCAAAGCGAGCTGTTTTGGACTGCCCAGTCGCGAAACAGAGAACTGTATCACTTGTCGAAGTGTCTCCGTCAACCGTAATAGAGTTGAAGCTTTTGGCCACCGAATTTTGCAACAGGGTCTGCAATAAATCAGGCGCAACATCTGCATCAGTAAACAGGAAGGCCAGCATTGTTGCCATATCAGGCGCAATCATACCCGATCCCTTGGCAATACCATTGATATGGATCGACTGACCTTCAATCTCAACCTGGCAAGTTGAAACTTTCAGATAAGTGTCGGTTGTCATTATCGCCTGGGCTGCGTCTTTCCAGGCGGATGGTGACAGTCGTTTCGAAAGCCCCTCGATATGGTGCAAGAATTCGGATGGTTCGAGCGGTTCACCGATGACCCCGGTTGAAGCGACAAACACGTCATTTGTCTTACAACCTATTGTCTTTGCAACCATCTCGATGGTCGATCGAACAGCATCCGCGCCTTTTTGGCCGGTGAAAGCATTGGCATTACCCGAGTTGACAACAAGAGCTCTCGCCTTGCCGCCGGTCAGGTTTTCCCTGCACAAATCGACAGGTGCCGATGCTGTTTTTGATTTCGTAAGAACGCCGGCAACGATTGTTGGATCTTCAAAAACCGCAAGCAATAAATCCTTGCGTCCCTTATATCTGATCCCCGCTTCGCAAGTCGCCAGTCTCACGCCTAAGATCTCCGGTAATTGCGGTACGTGTACCGGAGCAAGCGGTGAAACTTTCACCAGAACCTCCCAAGATTTAAGCGGGGCTAAAGAAGATTAGCCGCCAAAACTACCTCGGAGCTCTTCATGCAATTTTTTCAGCTCGCTGTCTAGAACTTCAACCTTAGCGCCCTGGCGCATGCCACCGACAACCTGCTGCGCTTTTTGCTGCATTAGCGTTTGGACAATCCTATCTTTCAGCATATCGAGTGTCGGCAGGGGTTTGGTCCGAATGTCCTCGACTTTAATAAGGTGCCAGCCAAACTGGGTTTTTATCGGCTCAGACACTGAACCGGATTTTAAGCCGAAGGCGGCCTGCTCAAATTCCGGCACCATGCGGCCGCGCGTGAAATAGCCGAGATCTCCACCCTGGGGACCACTTGGACCCGTTGATTTTTCCTTGGCGAGCTTTACAAAGTCAGCACCGCCATCGATTTCTTTTTTAATTGTTTTCGCTTCGTCCTCGGTCTTGACAAGGATATGGCGTGCATGAACCTCTGTTTCGGGTTTAACGTTGCCGATTTGTTGATCGAAAAAACTCTTTACTTCGTCGTCGGAAATTCCGGCTCTGACGTTTTTTTGATAGAAGGAGTCGCGCATGGCACGCAGGCGGAAGTAATCCATTCTGGCTTTGAAATCATCGGAATCCTGCAGCTTATTCTCTTTGGCAGCTGCGGCAAGAATGTGATTCTCAATCAGATACTCCAATAACAGAACGCGACGTTGTTCGGCGGGGACCTGCTGAAGCTGCGCTCCCAGTTCCTCTTCCGCAAGTTTGAATTCCGATTCCGTGATCGAAATACCGTTAACTTTGGCAATGATCTTATTGGGAGCCTGAGCAACAAGTATAAATAATGCGAACAAGCCAATAGTTGCGCGGATAATGATTTTCACGAGAATGGTCCTTGCCTTTATAGTCCGACCCTGATTTTTGCGGTGAGATCGGTCGTTGCGCTATTGAATTGAGCCAAAAGCGTTTTGCGGGTTCAAATCAAGTAATACAGTCATATTTCCGATACTGCCAAGTAATGTTTAATTGATGACGGTGGGTACACGAATGATTTTCAAGCTAAATAGCTAATTTTCGGAAGTTTTTTACAAATTGGTTTCGTTGACAAGCCGCTTTCTCCCTCTTATCTGTTTCCTGATACGGATTATGAGATCCAAATCAGATCAAGAACATAATTCTTGATGCGATTTCTTTTTTCCTGGTTTTAGGCCAAAATTTCGCATTAGAAACAAATGATCGCCACTTGAACCACCGGATTCGGCGCGAATTATCAGTGACAAGACCTAGTGAGGCTCGCGAAAATGATTTCATTCGGCACAGTTGCCAGTAAGATTTTTGGATCGTCCAACGATCGAAAATTGAAGACATACGAAAGCCGGATCGAGGCTATCAATGCTTTAGAGCCCGAAATCAAGGCCTTATCGGACGATGAACTTAAGGCCAGAACGGAAAGTTACCGAAAACAGATCGCTGACGGAACTTCTCTTGAAGACCTACTTGTGCCTGCCTTTGCCACTGTACGCGAAGCCGCCTGGCGGACCCTGGGACAACGCCATTTTGATGTCCAGCTGATGGGTGGAATGGTCCTTCACGAAGGTAATATTGCGGAGATGAAAACCGGTGAAGGTAAAACACTGGTCGCGACGCTTCCCGTCTATCTGAATGCCCTTACCGGCCGTGGTGTTCATGTCGTTACGGTTAATGACTATCTGGCCAAACGCGATGCCAACTGGATGGGTCAAATTTATGAATTCCTGGGTTTGTCGGTCGGCTGTATCGTCCACGATCTGGAAGATGAGGATCGCAAGCATCAGTACGAGTGTGATGTCACTTACGGGACTAACAATGAGTTCGGTTTCGACTATTTGCGCGACAATATGAAGTACAGCATCGATGAGATGGTCCAGAGAGCACACTATTTTTCCATCGTTGACGAAGTGGACTCCATCCTCGTTGACGAAGCGCGCACGCCCCTGATTATCTCCGGCCCTATCGAGGACAAGTCCGACCTTTACATATCGATCGATGCGATTATTCCGGAACTTGAACCAGATCATTACGAAATCGATGAAAAGACAAGATCCGTTACATTGACCGAGGCAGGGAATGAATTCCTTGAAAAACGTCTTTCAGGCACACCTCTGCTCAAAGGCGAGTCGATGTATGACGTCGAAAATGTCAGCCTTGTTCACCATGTCAATCAAGCTCTCAAAGCTCACAAGGTATTTTCACGCGACAAAGACTATATCGTCAAAAATGATCAGGTCGTCATAATTGATGAATTTACCGGCCGCATGATGGAAGGCCGTCGATATTCAGAGGGACTTCATCAAGCGCTGGAAGCAAAAGAACATGTGACAATCCAGCCTGAGAACCAGACTCTGGCCTCGATTACATTCCAGAACTATTTCCGGCTATATGACAAGCTAGCTGGCATGACCGGTACGGCTGCGACTGAAGCCGATGAATTTATGGATATTTACGGTCTTGATGTTCTTGAAATACCCACCAATGAACCCGTCTCTCGTCTGGACGAAGACGATGAGGTTTATCGGACCGAAAGAGAAAAATACGATGCCATCGTCAATTTGATTCGCGAGTGTCAGGAGAAGGGGCAACCCGTACTGGTCGGCACGACTTCGATTGAAAAATCCGAAACGCTCGCGGATATTCTGAAAAAGCTCAAGATCAGGCATCAGGTCCTCAATGCCCGTTATCATGAACAGGAAGCTATCATCATCGCCCAGGCGGGTGTCCCGGGTGCCGTAACCATCGCCACCAATATGGCTGGACGAGGAACCGATATTCAGCTGGGCGGCAATCTGGATATGCGTATTGAACAGGAAATCGGCGAAGGAACCGATGAAACTGAACGCGAAAACAAAATAAAGAAAATTTCGGAAGAAATCGAAATCAGGAAAAAAGAAGCCATCTCTGCAGGTGGGTTATATGTACTGGGAACCGAACGGCACGAGAGCCGACGGATCGACAACCAGTTACGGGGTCGTTCTGGCCGCCAGGGTGATCCGGGACATTCCAAATTCTTTCTTTCACTGGAAGATGATCTCATGCGGATTTTTGGTTCAGACCGCATGGATTCCGTCTTGCAGAAACTCGGCCTTGAAGAGGGTGAAGCGATTATGCACCCCTGGATCAATAAGGCTCTTGAAAAAGCTCAACAAAAAGTTGAGGCACGAAATTTTGACATCCGGAAAAACTTGCTCAAGTTCGACGATGTGATGAATGATCAACGTAAGGTCATTTTTGAACAGCGCATTGAGTTGATGAGCAATGAGGACGTCGGCGAAACCGTCACAGATATGCGCCATCAGGTGGTCGACGAACTTATCGACACGAATATTCCGGAAAAAGCATTTGCGGACGAATGGGAAACAGAGAAACTGAAAGAGTCGGTATTCGAGATTTTCGGCCTCGACCTGCCTGTTGTTGACTGGGCCAAGGAGGAAGGAATCGCCGACGAAGAAATTCACGAACGTTTAATTCAGGCCGTTGACGCCAGGGCTGCGAAAAAAGCCGTAGAAATCACACCTGAAATCATGCGTCATATTGAAAAGGCCGTTCTCCTTGAAACGCTTGATCAACTGTGGCGCGAACATCTCCTCACTCTGGAGCATCTCCGCCAGGTCATCGGACTCAGGGGCTACGGTCAGCGTGACCCGCTCAATGAATATAAGACGGAAAGCTTTACTCTATTTGAAAGCATGCTGGGTCAGCTCCGGGAAGCGACAACCGGGAAACTGTTCCATGTAGAACTGGCCCCGGATGAAGAACTGCCTTCTCTGGAAATGGCGGAGCTACCTCAAATGGAAGCTCATCACATGAATCCGATGAGCGGAGAAGATGAGTTCTATGACGAAGGGGACGGCGAAGTCATCCAGAGACCGGTACGCAACAAGCCTAAGGACGTCGCGACAAATCCCGATGATCCCTCAACCTGGGGTAAGGTCGGGAGAAATGCGCCGTGTCCTTGTGGGTCTGGTAAGAAATATAAACATTGTCATGGACAGCTAAATTAGCAGGCCACGTAATTTCGGCATCTATTAATTGAGTTACAATGTTTTCTCTGACCGTTGCTTCATGATCAACCGAAAATTCAGAGCTAATCTTAAACGGTTTCTAAAAATTATTCCGAAACGCCTGGTTTCTAATACTCCTTGCGTCCGAGATCGTTCGCAGTTCGGGGGAATTCCACTGGATTATTGTGACCAATCCCGCTAAGCAACCCATCTGAAAGTTTCTGCGAGGGGGAATTGATGACGACTGACCAGATGATCCTGTTCGGAATTCTTGTCGTTGTATTCGGTCTGTTGATCTGGGGACGATGGCGTTATGACCTGGTTGCTTTTGGTGCCCTGCTCGTCACCGTGATTTTCGGACTCGTACCCATCGACAATGCATTTTCCGGCTTCGGACATCCGGCCACGGTCATTATCGCCCTTGTCCTCATTGTTTCCCGCGGTCTTTCTAATTCAGGTGCGATAGAATTGATTGCCCGATGGGTTATTGATGGTAGCCGCTCCCTCGCGCTTCACATTTCATACATTTCAGGGATCGGGGCCGTTTTGTCCGCGGTCATGAATAATGTCGGTGCCCTGGCATTGTTAATGCCTGTAGATATCGAAGCCGCCAAAAAGAGCGGTCGCAGTCCGGCTTCGACATTGATGCCCTTGTCATTCGCCACCATTCTCGGAGGCCTGGTGACCCTGATCGGTACTCCTCCGAATATTATTGTCGCATCTTACCGGGAAAGCGCCCTCGGCGCCCCGTTCGAAATGTTTGATTTCACGCCCGTCGGTGCCGTCGCGGCGATCACCGGAATTCTTTTCATAGCGACTATCGGATGGCGCCTTATTCCGGCCGAGCGAACCAAGAAAAACTCCGCTGAAGATCTTTTCAAATTGGAAGGTTACATCGCGGAGGTCGAGGTTTCGGAGGAGTCGGTTATTCTCGATCAACTTGTTCGGGACCTTGACAGCAAGGCCGAGGAGCATGATGTCGCCGTCGTCGGACTGATCCGGAATGGCAAACGCTTTCCAGGCGCGGCTAGACTGCAATCCATTCGCAAGGGCGATGTGCTGGTTCTGGAAGCCAATCCAAAGTCCATCGAGTCTTTTGTCGGCGAAATGAAACTCAAATTCAGCGGTCAGGAGACCCAGAATGAACTGATTTCCGGCAGCGAACTCAGTCTTGTCGAAGTCGTTGTCCCGCAAGGAGCACGAATTGAGGGTCGTTCGGCCCAGTCTGTTCGGTTACTCACCAGGCGTGGCGTAACACTTCTCGGTGTTTCCCGGCAAGGCCGCAGTTTCAGGGATAGGGTTCGCAAGCTCAACATCCGTTCTGGTGATGTGCTGCTTTTGCTTGGCCAAAACGACCGGCTTCCCGACGTCGTGGACTGGCTCGGTTGCCTGCCGCTGGCCGAACGGGGATTGAAAGTTTTCAACAGAAGAACCGCGGGTATCGCTGTTGGAATTTTTGCAGTCGCCATCCTGTTGGCAAGTTTCGGTATTCTTTACCTGCCCATTGCGCTGGCTGCGGCGGGGCTGGCGATGGTCCTTTTAAACATCGTCCCTGCCAGGGAAATTTACAACTCTATTGAATGGCCCGTAATTGTTCTACTCGGATCGATGATACCCATCGGAACGGCGTTGGAAGCATCCGGCGGGACTCAGCTTATTGCTGAGTCCATTGTTACTGTGTCTCAGGGACAATCTCCCCTGTTCGTACTCACAATCCTGATGATCGTTACGATGACCTTGTCCGATGTGCTGAACAACACGGCAACGACCGTTATCGCAGCGCCGATCGCTCTGGATATCGCCAACAAGCTCGGCGTCAATCCGGACCCCTTTCTCATGGCGGTTGCCATAGCCGCATCCTGTGCTTTTCTGACCCCCATCGGACACAAAAACAATACGCTGATCATGGGTCCCGGCGGCTACAAGTTTGGCGACTACTGGCGCATGGGATTACCTCTGGAAATTCTCGTCGTTGCAGTCTCCATCCCGATGCTCGCATGGATCTGGCCTCTGTAGTTTATGGGAACCGAAATCAATCGGAATTTAATCTAGAGACTGCCGACATTGATCTTGCGACATTGACGTGTGATCGTTTGATTGCCGACGCTACCCCGACGACCGGCCACGGCCTGGTATCTCTTTCTGCACACAGAGATTCGCGGCGGAATTTGATTCGCTTCGAAGAGATCGTAACCCGCCTTCAAATCTGTCCAAAACTCGTGCCATTTGTTTCCGGTATGAAGTGCAAGATTACTTTCCGTCATTCGGAAAGGAAATACATGGACATGAAATCTCTTTTGTCCGCCCCTGAAGGCATGGGTAATGAATTCCCATAACTCCCCAATCACCGGATTGGTCATGGCATAACAGCCAATTGAGGAACAGCCTCCGTGGACCATCAAATAATCACCGGTTCGACCGTAAGATCTGTCAAGAAGGTTTGGATATCCGAGATTAAATGATCTGTACCAGCGGCTATTAGGATTGAGC
>JBPCWG010000333.1:0-16778 GCA_051009705.1 Methyloligellaceae bacterium
GCCATGCCACCACGCATATCCTCCCGATCGAGAGCAAAGGCGATATTTGCGGAGAGAAATCCAAGTTTGGAACCGCAATCAAAGCTGCGACCGGAATATTTTAATGCATGGAAGGACTGCAAATCGATGAGCTGTTTCATGGCGTCGGTGATCTGGATTTCACCACCGGCACCAGCTTCCTGAGATTGAAGAATTTCAAAAATTTCCGGTTGCAGGATATAGCGCCCCATAATGATCAGGTTTGACGGCGCCGTGCCTTGATCGGGTTTTTCAACCATTCCGGTCACCGGCCAGACATTGTCCTGCCCTTCGCCAATACTCACGACACCGTATTGATGAGTTTCGGTGGGATCGACTTCCTCCACGGCAATCATGTTCCCGCCAAGTTGACCATAGCGGTCGATCATCTGCGACAGGCAGCCCCGGGGACGACACTGGGTGAGAACATCCGGAAGAAGTAGTGCAAACGGTTCATCGCCGACGAGATCACGGGCGCACCAGACCGCGTGCCCGAGCCCCAGGGGTTCCTGCTGCCGGGTAAAGCTCGTCTGTCCAGCGCCGGGTAGTTCCTTCAGGAGCTGTTCCAGCTCATTGTTCTTTCCCCGTTCGGCCAGCGTGTGTTCCAATTCGAACTGTCGGTCAAAATGATCCTCAATGACCCCTTTGTTTCGCCCCGTGACAAAAATGAAGTGCTCAATTCCCGCTTCGCTTGCTTCGTCGACGACGTGCTGGATGAGCGGCCGATCGACGACCGTCAACATCTCCTTGGGCATTGCCTTTGTTGCCGGCAAAAACCGTGTCCCGAGACCGGCCACTGGAAATACCGCTTTTCGAATTGTTTTCCCGCTCATCTTCTGCTCCGGTTCGTCTGTCATTTCTTCGTTTCTGCAGTCCGATACTGGACAGTACTTGAACTGTTTAAATAGAATTTGAACAATTCAAAAAAAATAATCTGTCACTCATTAACAAGGATACGGCTCTATGAGAACCTTGGAGGGAACGGGATGTGGGCAATCTTGACGTGAAAGTGCCGATGGGGCCAATTTCTCCAGAGACCGGGGAGTTGAAAGGCGCTTTTTTGCAACGCTTCCCAGGTGAAAGCGTTGAATTTTCTCCAAATTCTGCCAAATAGGTTTGAATTCGATGGAGCGCACCTGTTCCGCTTTGGCAAAGTGAGATAAATAAAGGGG
This sequence comes from Methyloligellaceae bacterium, assembly GCA_051009705.1. Lineage (GTDB taxonomy): Bacteria > Pseudomonadota > Alphaproteobacteria > Rhizobiales > CAYWUX01 > JANQOC01. The sequence continues at coordinate 1,191 of JBPCWG010000333.1, forward strand.
CAAATAAATCCTGTTGCCGTTAATGTCGGGGACAATCTGAGGATGCGTTTTTCACCCTCATGTCGACAAACGCGTGCTCAGGGATCATGGAAACTATAGAAGAATTAGCAGTACACAATGTTTCAGTGGGATTGGGCTGATATCCTGGAGTTTACCGCGAACCATCAAATGGGATTCGCACTGCTCATAGGTTTCGTCGGAATTATTTTAACGTTGCTATTCAATGGCTGGCGGGAGCGGCGGGCCAATCGCTATAATATCAACCACCAGCGCCGGATCCTCAGGACCGCATTGCTCAATGAAGCAAAAATTATTCGGTTTGCGATCGAACACCGTCTGCGACTGTTCAAGGGTGAAGAGGAGATGGTTCACTATGACAAGCTCGATACTACTTCCATGAGCGAAGTCTATCGCGCACATCTCGATCGGATGGGTTTGCTAACGGATCGGGAAGTCGAATATACAGTGGGAGCCTATTCGGCGTTTGTTGATTTCGTCAACGCCATCGACAAGGAATTGCGCATTCTTTCCCCGGGCCAGGGTGACATCATGAAATTCGAGAACGATGCCCCCGCGGTTACCAAGGTCTTGTGGATGTATGAAAAGATGCTCGACAATTTTGAGCAGTCTATTCAGACACTGCAGAAAAATCGCTGATCGCGAACAATCAGATCCTCACTTCTTCTTGGATTTTGCCTGAACTTTAGCCCAGCTGTCGCGTAGGGGGACTGTTCGGTTGAACACGAGCTGCGAGTCGTTGCTGTCTTTGTCCTTGACGAAATACCCCAATCTTTCGAATTGAATTGTTTGTTCAACTTGACAATCGCCGAGCGAAGCTTCGCCCCAACAATTTTCAAGAATTTTGTAAGATTCCTTGTTCAATCCTTCTAGAAAATCATCCCCTTGCGAGGGCACTTCGTCGGCAAACAGATGTTCATATAGCCGCGTTTCGAAGGGGATCGCGTGTTTTGCGGATACCCAGTGCAGGGTGGATTTGACTTTTCGCCCATCCGGTGAATCACCTCCGCGAGACTCCGGATCATAGGTGCACTTCAGTTCGGTTATATTACCGGAATCATCTTTTACAACGCCGGTGCAGGTCACATAATAGGCATATCGCAAACGAACTTCACGCCCTGGCGCCAGCCGGAAGAACTTCTTCGGCGGATCTTCCATGAAATCATCGCGCTCGATGTAGAGCTCACGCCCGAACCTAATTTTTCGCCGACCCGCGCCTTCGTCTTCCGGATTGTTGACGGCCTCAAGTTCATCTTCCTGGTCTTTGGGCCAGTTCTCGATTACCAGTTTCAGCGGGTTCAATACAGCCATGCGTCTTTCAGCGACTTTGTTCAATTTTTCCCGAACACAGCTTTCCAGGTAGGCCATCTCGATGAGATTATCGCTCTTGGTGACGCCGATGCGCTTGGCAAAATCCCTGAGGGCTTCGGCGGGGAAACCGCGGCGGCGCATGCCCGAGATGGTCGGCATACGCGGATCGTCCCATCCCTGAACATGGTTCTCACTGACGAGCTGGATCAGCCGCCGTTTTGACAGCACTGTATGGCTAATATTCAGGCGCGAGTACTCATACTGTCGTGGCCGTGCCGGCACGGGAAGGCTTTCGATCAGCCAGTCATATAAAGGCCGGTGGTCGGCAAACTCCAGAGTACAAAGTGAATGTGTCACCTCTTCGATGGCATCGGACTGACCATGAGCAAAATCGTAAGTCGGATAGATACACCAATTCTTCCCTGTTCGGGGATGTTCGGCCTTCAGGATGCGATAGAGAACGGGATCGCGCATATTGATATTGCCACTGCCCATATCAATTTTCGCCCGAAGCACGCGTGTTCCCTCGCTAAAGTCTCCGGCGCGCATCTTGCGAAACAGTTCCAGGTTTTCCTCACGACTGCGATCACGGTGAGGGCTATTTTTCCCGGGTTGCTTCAAGGTGCCGCGATATTCACGTATTTCCTCGGCGCTCAGGTCGTCAACATAAGCCTTATCGTTCTGAATGAGATGTTCGGCCCATTGATAGAGTTGTTCAAAATAGTCGGATGCAAAATAGAGATGGGGTCCCCAGTCGAAGCCTAACCATTGCACATCCCGTTTAATGGCTTCAATGTATTCTTCCTCTTCTTTCGCGGGATTTGTGTCATCCATGCGCAAATGGCAGCGGCCACCAAATTCTTCGGCAATTCCGAAGTTCAGACAGATGGCTTTGGCATGACCAATGTGGAGATAACCGTTCGGTTCCGGTGGAAAACGGGTAATGACCTCGGCGGTAACCTTGGCGGCAAGATCGGTGGCGACTTGGTCGCGAACGAAATCCTTGGGAGGCGAGGCCGTTGAATTATCTTTGTTTTCCATAGGTTTGTCCAAATCGGTAAAAATTTCATCGGCCTTAACCGAGGCGATTTAAGCGTGTTTTTCTTAACCTCTGTGAGGGAAATGTGTGCTGCCGTCAAGTACTGGCTGGGGTGCAAGGATTCGAACCTCGATTTCCCGATCCAGAATCGGGAGTAATGCCTTTATACGACACCCCATACCCCAACCCTAGCCGCCGTACCCGGAGCATGGGGCGTTCAGGGTCTTATAACCCATTGGGGAGGAACTGATGCAAATGGAGGGTGAACCGCATTTGTTCAAGAGGTTCGGGGTGGGGCTGATATGAACTTTCTGATGCTCAGCAATCCAAGGGACGGTATCTTGATGCCCCATTCCTGGAAGTCAATGCCCCATGTCACGCCTAGCATGTGGAATTCGAAACCTTCTTTCGGGGCCAAGGCTGCGCCGATAACACCGTTCCAGGACACCTGCCATCCGGTACCCGAAGGGGGTGTGTCCCAGTTAAATCCGGAACCGAGAAAATCCTTACCGACAGCGGTCGGGGGAAGCTCAAGCCCGAGTTCGGGAATGTTGCGTGCGATCCAGGCGACAAAAGTGTTCGAGTTAGGGCCGGGCCAAACACGGTAATCGCCTCTTTTGGAACTCGGATAGCGCCGGACCGCTTTCTGGATTCGGGGGATGAGTTTGCCAGCCTTCTCGCCCCGCAACTCAAAGATAATTTCCGGGGTGTTGGAATACCAGTATCCATCGACCGGAAACGCGTTTCGCCGAACCGGGCGCCCCCAGCCGACGACATCATATCGGGTAAAGGAGCGGGCATTCTTGTCCTTGATCAGAATCCAGGTATGGACGGCCAGAATACCTTTCCAGCGTCCGGCACGGGCTGCATAGACCTGGATAATGGCTTCCCGGTTTTTTTCGGGATGCGGCGCAATACCTGTTGCCGACCAGTCGGCAGAATTCCAACTTTGAGGCCAGCCCTGATTATAGGACCACAGTGTACCCGCACCTAGTGGCAAGACAAGCAGAGACAGAAAAATAATTAGCAGTGTTTTCATGGTCAATAATTGCTAAACTTGGAGGCTAATACAATTCCCACCGATTCAAATCAAATCCGATTTACTGACTTATAGAACAGAAATTCGACTAAATCCGGTAACATTGAAACGGTGAATTCACAATGAATTTACAATGTGGAGTTAACGATGACACGTCTGGAAAACATTCCCGTAGATACGCTCGAAGGTGAGGCCAAGGATCTGTTCGACCGGATCGTGGGCGGCGCCCGTGGCAAGGATCGACCGCTGTCCGATTTTGTGAATGAAGACGGAGGCTTGCGGGGGCCGTTCAATCCGCTGCTTTATACACCTGAAATAGGCAATGTCTCGCAGGCGCTGGGGGAAAAAATCCGCTTTCGCTCCTCCCTTTCGGATGCAGTACGGGAGATCGCTATTCTGACCGTCGCCGCCTACTGGCGCGCTGATTATGAATGGTTTGCCCACGCGAAAATTGCGCGCAACATCGGTGTCAACGAGCAAATATTGTCAACCATCAAGGATCAGCGAGCTATTCCTTTGGAAGGTGACGATGCGGTCCTTGGGAAGACGCAAAAATTTATCCTGGAATTACTGGAAAGACAGCGCGTGTCAGATGAGACCTTTGACAGCGCCAAGGAGAGTGTTGGAGAAGCCGGGGTTGTGGAACTCGTACTGCTGTTTGGCTATTACACTCTCATATCCGCAACCCTCAACACATTTGAAATACCCTTACCCGAGGGTGAGGTTTCTCCGTTTGATGAGGGGTAGATGTGTATCGGGATCGTAGTCCTCTCTCGACCGGGAGAATGGGCGAGAGATTTCTTAATTCGCTGCCGCAGATTCTTTCGATGCCGAGCTTGCCCGAACCCAACCTTCCAGAGGTGCTTCAAGGGCCTCAAGTGGCTGGTAGCCAAAGGTCAGTGCCGCCCAGTCTTCGCCATCGCGAACCAGGACCGTTGGATATCCTGTCACCCCCATGCTGCGCGACCAGCTAAAGTCCTGGAACGTTTCCTGTTTGGTATCTTCAGCGTGAAATAATTTTAGGAATTCCGCACCGTCGATTCCGTGGTTTTCAGCAGCTTCTACATAGATATCATCGGCGTTAGTATCTTTGGCGTCGGCATAAAACCCGCTTTGCACCGTTGCAAAATAGGCAAAGGCTTTTTCAGGCTGCAGCTTGCGTACAGCAACAACGGAACGGCAGGCCGGTTCGGTGTCGTATAGCCAGCCGAGTGCTTCCAGGGATTTGTAACTGAATGGCTGACCTGATCGTTCATTGATTTCTTGCCAATGATGACGAAGAAATTCCGCTCTCTTTTCATCGGTTATGCAATTGTCTCCGACATGCAAGCCGCCGACGATCAGGGTCATTTTGACTTCATCTTTATGTTTTTTGTACAGGTGCTGAATGACCGGTGAAAATCCATAGCACCAGGAACACATTGGATCTCCGATATACACAATTTCCTTATTTGCTGGATCAGAAGTCATAGGATCGGGCTTTCACCTTATTTGCTGTGGGGACCGCGATATCTCTCCCAAGATGGGACAAATAATCTTCAAGATGAACCGGTCCGTTGGCGAGCGCAATATGTATCGCGCTCCTGTACTGTATCGGACAATAGCGGATGCATCGGGCGGTTGTCGATTAAATTGAGAAAAGAGGTCCACAATTTTTCAAGATGTAGAAAATTGGGACCAAATACCTTAAGAACAGGCAACAATTGAAAATAAGAGAAAAATTTGCGGAGGAACCCATGATACCGATCATTGATGCCCATCATCATATCTGGCAACAGGAAGACTTGCCTTGGCTCATGGGGCCCATGGTGCCGCGTATTTTTGGTCCCTATGAATCCTTGCGTCGCGACTATCCGGTGACCGAGTTCCTGCAAGACCTTGAAGGCAATCATGTTGAAGCCTCTGTCTATATTCAGGTGAACTGGGGAAAAGGCGAGGAGCTGCAGGAAGTCCGTTGGGTGAGCGAGGTGAACAAGGAATTTGGCTGGCCACATGCGATAGTCTCCTATGTGGATTTGCTCTCTGACACCGCTCCGGACATGATCCGCGCGCAATCGGAATATCCCCTGATGCGAGGGGTGCGCATGCAGCTTCACTGGCATGAAGACGAACGTTATCGCTTTCAGCCTGAACCTGATGTGATGAACCAATCGATATTCCGGGATAATTTCAGGCGTTTGGCGGACCAGGGCTGGTCGTTTGATCTGCAGCTGTTTGCCGGACAGATGAAAGACGGTGCCGGTCTGGTTGCGGACTTCCCTGACACGACGTTCATCCTGCAGCATGTGGGCATGCTGGAAGACCCTTCGCCAACCAATCGGGAGTACTGGCTGGACGGATTGAAGCGCTTAGCCGAGCACCCCAATGTGGTTGTCAAGATATCGGGACTGGGCACGTTCATTCATGAGAATTCAGAATCTCATATCGCCGATGTCGTCGGCCAGGCCCTTGACATATTCGGTGTTCAAAGATGTGTGTTTGGATCCAATTTTCCCATTGAGAAACTTTGGACAAAATATGATACGTTGATTGCAACCTATCGCCATGTCCTGTCGCATCTCAGTGAGGAAGATCAAAAAGCTATATTTTATGACAACGCATCCCGGATTTACCGACTGAGCCTGAATTCTTGATCAAAACCGTCAACTATCTGTAACAATAAGTGTAGTCAGCTTAGACTCCAGAGACATTGGAACCACGTTAACTCGAAGCTGGGCTTAAGAAATTTGAGCGTAATTCATATTTTCAATCGAAGTATGCAGTTTTTCATTTGGTGAAACTCATTTTCATTTGATAAAACACTCAGGCGCACTTTTCCTCCATAAATAAGGTGCGTGCAATTGCACAGTTGCTTTCTCCTTATCATTAAGGGAGTGGTACGGGTTAAACCGCTACCACTCCTTTATTGTTTGGGCTGGACTAAGACCAAGACTTGTCCCATAATTTAACTATCGGAAACAAAATTGAATTTTTAGAAATCAGGGTTGAGGCTCAAGGTCAAAACTCAGGGAGGCAATAATGGCTCTTCAGGATCAGGAATTTGAACAAAAAGTCCGAAAAACATATCGTACAAAACTACCCGTCTTAGATATTTCAGATTTTTTGAGAGGAGATGAGGACGCAAAGAAGTCCTGCGCCAATTCTTTGCGGGAGATCTGTGAGGATCTGGGTTTTATCTCCGTCGTCGGCCACGGCATCTCTCAAGCCGAGATCGATGAGATCGAGAATGAAACGAAGCGCTTCCATGCTCTGGCCATGGAAGATAAACTCAAGATGAAGGTCAACCAGCATCAACGTGGTTACATTCAGCCGAAAGCCACTTTGATCAAGCATTCCACCTATAGCGAGAACAAAAAGTTTGATCTGAATGCGACCCTGGTCATGGCGACGGAATATGAGGATGATGATCCGGGAGTCGTTGCGGGCAAGCAGTTCTACGCGAAAAATCAGTGGCCGGAGAATCTGCCTGGTTTTAAAGAAAATGTGCAGAAATACATGGGCCGCATCACGGATGTGGGTAAGAGTCTGTTGCCTCTATTTGCACTTGCCCTGGAACTGGAAGAAGATTATTTCCAACCCTATTTCGAGAACAATTACACCTATTTCCGCATGGCCTACTATCCGCCGAAACCGGCCCTTGAAGAGAATGAATACGGCCTTGGCGCGCACGCGGATACAGGGTTTATGACCTGGTTGCCACCGGCCAAGGAAGAGGGTTTGCAAATTCTCGACCGCGATGGAAACTGGTTCTGGCCGGAAGTAGAAGAGGGAGCGATTATAATGAACCTCGGCCAGTTCCTGGAGCGCTGGTCCAACGAACACTTCCGCGCTACTCCGCACCGCGTGATCCCGCCAACACAGAATGATAGATATTCAGTGGCCTGTTTTGTGAACCCGAACTTTGAACAGGTCTGTGAATGTCTTCCCACATGCCACGGTCCGGACAATCCACCCAAATATCCAACCCAGACCTATCACGAGTTTTACTCCTGGTATATGCATCAGACATATCCCCACTACAAAGAATTTGCCAAGGACGATGATTCCGGCAATCAGAAAATTGGCGATTAGATAAAACGAAACCGGGTAGCTGTTTTCAGCTACCCGGCTGATTGTTCTAAAAATCGTGTTGCCGCTCTTTGGTGTGTAAAAAGACTGCGGTCTTAATTTGAGTTGGGCTGATTGCGAAACTTGCCGTGCTCCGCGTAATAGTCATCAATCATTTTATGTTTTGCCACGACGTGGGGAGCTCCCTTGAGGAAATCCCATAGGGCAATTGCGCCACCGGTCCACATGGTGCGGAACATATTGTATTTTTTACGTGAAGCCCGGAGCTCGAGCATTGGTGCATTTTCCATGGTGTGGAATTTCTCACGCTCTTCGAGGGTTGCCTCAAGCAGGTGCGGTGCCGTCCAGTTGCAGCGGTAATGTATGGTGCCGTCGGGTCGAACGACATAACAGACATTCGGCATGGAGCCGTACTGCCGGTGAAAATCCCCATCGAGATTGTCTACGAGAATGCGGCGATGTTCGCCATAGCGCGGCCTCAAGAGCGCCGCGGCTTCTAATTTTTCGTCCATGGATTTGTGCGGGCCAAGGCGTTCGCCGGGATGGGCTTCACGCACATAGACGACAACAAAGGCCACATCCGGGTGATTCTTTGCAATTTCCTCCATGTCGGGAATGTTCTTGGTGTACATTGAGCAGGTGGACGAGCCTGTTTCGATCACCAGCCATTGTCCTTGAAAATCCGAAATCTTCACCTCTTCTCCCGTATTGAGATCGGTGAACGTCGCATCTTTTGCTTTTTCCCCGGCAGCTGGCCCGATAAACTCTTCAAAATTGTAGTGATTAACTTTGAAGCGCGCATTGTTGTAAATCATCTTGTTTTGAGGTTCGCTCATTTTGGCATTTCCTAATCTAAACCTGGATTTGAAATCAACGGGATTCAGGCTGGTGCACCGCGGTTCGTTCTTGTTCGTTCGATGATCGAACTGCGTTCGTCCATGTATCGAACGGTAGCACATTTCCCGAATTCACTTTTCCCGAATTATGGCTTGGGTTTAGCGGTCGGTCCAGTCCAAAATTGGCGTTATTTACCATTTTCTTAAAGCGGAAATAAAGTTGAATTGCCGGACCCGAACAGGAACCCGTCTAAACCTGTTTAAATAATATCAAACCGTCTAGCGGAACGAAATGAGGCCGCTAATTGGCGACAGAACACTTTACCGGCGTCGAGAAGATGATACACTCGGGTAGAATTGTAAACGATACCGAAATTTGCACTCTGATTCGAAGAAGCGAAGAAGCGAAGGAGAGAATCGCCACAGGCGCCAAACCTTTGTGAGAATTTGATGTGCCGGAGAAAGAATTGTGAAAAGGCCGAGCGACATCCAGCGCGCGGCCAAGCAGGATTTAGATAAGAAGTCCGGACGGAACGGACGACCGACATATACAAACTCTGGCAATGGGGATTGGGCTTCCGGTTCCCATGACGGACGTCATAAATCTAAGTCCACAGCGCGTGATGGCAAATCCGATATTTCGGGTGACCGTTCGGCTGCGCCGAGCACAGAACTGGATACTGGGCAGGATACAAGGACAGGCAAAGGGTCGGAAGTTGAGCCCAAATCCCCTGCCAAATTTATAGAAGATGGTTCTACGCTAAAGTCATCATCGAACAGGCAAGTCTACGGGGCACTGGATCTCGGAACCAACAATTGCCGTTTACTCGTTGCCAAGGCGACGCGCCGCGGGTTTCTGGTCGTTGATGCCTTTTCTCGTATCATTCGTCTCGGCGAAGGTATGAGCCAGACAGGCATTCTCTCCGAAGAAGCCATGAGCCGAACCATCGAAGCACTAAAGATGTGCTCGTGGAAGATGCATCGAAGGGGTGTGAGCCGTTCGCGCCTGATCGCAACCGAGGCTTGCCGATCGGCCCGCAACGGTCCGGATTTCATCGAACGGGTGCGCGGCGAAACAGGCCTTGAACTTGAGATCATAACCCAGGAGACGGAAGCCAGACTCGCGGTCTCGGGATGTGCCTCACTGATTGACAAGAAATGTGAGTGGTCTCTGGTGTTTGACATTGGCGGCGGATCTTCGGAACTGATCTGGCTGGATCTTTCCCGGCGTCAGCAGAACTGGAGCCGGTCCCTTTCAGATCGACTGGATATCCAGAATTGTGTCGTCGCATGGACTTCCATTCCCGTCGGGGTTGTTACGCTGGCGGAGAAGTTCGGGGGGACGAATGTTGATGACAATTGTTACGAGGCCATGGTCCAGGATGTTATGGAGCCATTGCAGGTGTTTGAATCCCGGCATAATATTGCGGGAAAACTCAACCAGGGAAATGCCCATTTCCTTGGAACCTCTGGCACTGTCACGACCTTGGCAGGTGTGCATTTAAAGCTCCCGTTTTACGACCGCCGCCGTGTCGACGGAACCTGGCTCTCTGATGGTGATATACGAGACGTGTCCCGCCAACTCTTGTCTCTGGACTATGAGCGAAGGGTCAAACAACCCTGTATTGGTGAAGAACGGGCGGACCTCGTGCTCGCGGGCTGCGCCATTCTCGAGGCTCTTATCCGTACCTGTCCCTGTGATCGCCTGCGCGTCGCCGACCGTGGATTGCGTGAGGGCATCCTGACGACCCTGATTGCCGAAGACCGGTTGCCGGGAAACGGTGCCCAGGCCTCGGCGTCTGAACACTAGTCTGGAAACTAGACGATGAGCAAGGTTAGACAAACGGGACAATCCCGAAAAAAGAAAACGCGGGCGGATCGGAATTTGTCGGTCAAGGTTAAAACAGCCAAAGGCCGGAAATTGTCATCGACACGCTGGTTGCAACGGCAGTTGAACGATCCCTATGTGGAGGCGGCCAAGAAAGACGGGTTGCGTTCCCGCGCCGCCTACAAGCTGATCGAAATCGATGACAAGCACAAGATTCTGAAACCGGAACATGTCGTTGTCGATCTTGGTGCCGCGCCAGGTGGCTGGAGCCAGGTGGCCGCTGAGCGTGTGGGTGTGAACCTCGATATGAACCGGGTTATCGCACTTGATTTATCGGATATGGATGCGATACCGGGAGTGACGTTCATAAAGTGCGATTTCTACGACGAATCCTGTCTGCAACAGCTTGCCGAGGCCCTTCAGGGACGCGCCGTTAATGTCGTCCTGTCGGATATGGCCGCCCCGGCGACCGGGCACAAGAATACGGATCACCTTCGCATCATGGGATTGTGCGAGGCTGCTTTTGAGTTTGCCCGGGAAACGCTGTCGCCCGGTGGCTGCTTTCTGGCCAAGGTGTTGCAGGGCGGCACCGAAAACGAGCTATTGCACGAGATGAAACAGTCATTTTCAAAAGTTGTGCATGTGAAGCCGAAAGCCAGTCGCAGTGATTCTTCGGAAAAGTACGTTCTGGCGACCGGATTCCGGAGTTAGTCGCACCGTCACAGCGATTTATTGAATGATTTGACAGGGTTGGATCATCGCTCGGGCTGCGACAATTTCAGAAACAGCAAACACTTTGCTTTGCGGCCAACAAATGATAGATAAGAGCGCCAACCGGGGCGAGTCGTCGCCACGAACTGCACAGCCCACAGGAAATCGAACTGGTTCTGTGATCAAGGCGACGTAATAGTCCACAAATATTCGACAATGATCGAACCTGAATCATCGAAGGAGGTTGGCGGTATGCCTGACAGCATATCTCGAGTTCAAACAGAGATGGCCCTGACTTTTGATGACGTCCTGCTCTCTCCCGGACATTCCGAAATTCTGCCAACAGATGTGAATGTCACCACGCGGCTGACCCAGGACATCAGCCTCAACATACCTATTTTATCTTCGGCGATGGATACGGTCACCGAAGCCAAACTGGCGATCGCCATGGCCCAGGCCGGAGGAATCGGAGTGATTCATCGCAACCTGGAACCCGAGGACCAGGCGGATCAGGTTCAGCAGGTGAAGAAGTTCGAATCCGGCATGGTCGTCAATCCCGTGACCATCAATCCCAAAGCAACCTTGAACGAAGCGCTTGCCTTGATGACAAGGTATGGCATATCCGGGATACCCGTTGTCGAACAAAATGACGACAAAGCCCGCGACGGTAAATTGGTCGGTATGTTGACAAACAGGGATGTCCGATTCGCCAACGATATGTCCCAGCCGGTGTCCGAACTCATGACCTATGAGAATCTGGTAACGGTTTGCGAAAATGTGGGCATGGAAGAAGCTAAGAAACTGTTGCACCAGCATCGTATTGAGAAACTGCTGGTGGTTGATGAGAACTATTGTTGCATCGGTCTCATTACCGTCAAGGATATTGAAAAAGCTCAGCTCCATCCCGATGCCTGCAAGGATTCCCAGGGGCGATTGCGCGCCGCTGCCGCAACGACCGTCGGCGACAATGGCTTTGAAAGATCTGAACAGCTGATTGCCGCCGGTGTCGATCTCCTTGTCGTTGATACGGCTCATGGCCATTCGAGTCGCGTGCTTGAAGCGGTGGAACGCATCAAGCGCCTGTCTAACCAGGTTCAGGTTGCCGCCGGCAACGTGGCGACGGCCGATGGAACCCGTGCCCTGATTGACGCCGGCGCTGATGCCGTGAAAGTCGGGATCGGTCCGGGATCCATCTGCACGACTCGTATTGTCGCAGGTGTCGGCGTGCCTCAGCTCACGGCCATCATGAATTCCGTTGAAGAGGCGCACAAAGCCAATATACCGGTAATTGCCGACGGCGGGATCAAGTTTTCCGGAGATCTGGCAAAGGCTGTCGCCGCCGGCGCAAACGCGGCGATGATTGGATCCCTGTTCGCAGGCACGGATGAAAGTCCGGGAGAGGTCTATCTTTATCAGGGCAGGTCGTACAAATCTTATCGCGGCATGGGCTCTGTCGGGGCCATGGCAAGGGGATCAGCGGACCGATATTTTCAACAGGAGGTCTCCGATACCCTCAAACTTGTACCCGAGGGTATTGAAGGTCAGGTTCCCTATAAAGGTTCGGTCCTGAGTGTACTGCATCAGCTGGTTGGCGGATTGCGCGCGGCCATGGGTTATACAGGAGCAGAAGACGTCGCAGCTTTTCAGAAGAAGGCCCGTTTTCAGCGGATAACATCGGCAGCGCACCAGGAAAGTCACGCCCATGATGTAACGATTACCCGAGAAAGCCCGAACTATCCGAGCCGCAGTTAGTCTGACCCGGCTCGCAACTTTGCCCAAACGGATTGAATAAATATCGGAGAAAAAGTTTATGCGTCCTGCGGGCAGAATAAGGGCCGCCATGGAGATCGTCGCGGACATTGAGAGCCGGCGCCGGCCTGCGGGGCAGGCTCTGTCCGATTGGGGAAAGAACAACAGGTTTGCCGGGTCCAAGGACAGATCCGCAATTGGCAATATTGTTTATGACACCCTCCGAAATCGGTCCACAACAGCCTGGCGCATGGGTGAGGAAACAGCACGCGCCTTGGTTCTCGGAACACTCAGTTTCCACTGGAAGGAACCCTCCGACAATCTCGCGAGCCTGTTCAAGGATGACGTGCATGCGCCAGACCCTCTGACGGAAGCTGAAATTCAAAGTCTTGATCAATCAACCCTGAACGATGCGCCCGATTGGGTGAAAGCAAACATTCCCGAATGGCTCGCCTCGGAACTGTCGGAAACATTTGAGGAAGAATTGGTTTCCGAGGGTATTGCCCTGTCGCAAAGGCCTCCGACAGATATCCGTGTCAATACGATCAAGGCTGATCGGGACAAGGTGGCGAAATCCCTCGACCGGTTTGGGCCACAGTTGACGGCCCTGTCGCCATTGGGACTTCGCTTCTCACCGGCGGAGCGGGAAGCGCGCAATGTTAATGTTTTGCCTGAGCCGGGTTATCAAAAAGGCTGGTTTGAAATCCAGGACGAGGGTAGTCAGCTTGCAAGCCTGCTAGTTTTTGCACAACCCGGGGAGCAGATACTCGATTATTGCGCGGGCTCCGGCGGTAAGACACTGGCGCTTTCCCAGATTATGGAGAACAAGGGGCAAATCTTTGCCTATGACTCTGACAGAACCCGACTGGCACCCATTCATGAACGTCTGAAACGTGCCGGTACGCGAAATGTTCAGGTCCGGTCCCCGGGCAATGAAAAGCTGGACGATCTGAAAGGATCGATGCATCGGGTCATTGTCGATGCGCCCTGCTCCGGTTCCGGCATATGGCGGCGGCGTCCGGAAACCAAGTGGCGCCTGACCCCGGAATCCCTTGAAAACAGGCAAACAGAACAACGAAACGTGCTACTGGAAGCCGCCCCTTTCGTACGACCCGGTGGCTATCTTTGTTATATCACCTGCTCCATCATCCCATCAGAAAACGAGATGCAAATTTACAATTTTCTGGAGGAAAATCAGGGGTTTGAACTGGTATCAGCGGGTGAAGTATGGGAAGAGCTTGTCGGCGAATCCGACTTGAAACCGTGGTCAATGGACGGGAACACCCTGACCATGACACCAGCCTCCACCGGGACCGATGGGTTTTTCTTCGGGGTTCTGGAGCGCACTGGGGAGAGCCTGTCATAGCCCGGCCTGGCCCATGGAAAGTGCATCAAAATTGCCGTTTTCCTCGCAAATTTTCGCATTCACCGGGATACGTCTTGCAGTTTCCGGGTTCATGATTTAACCCACCTCCATGACAGACCGAATCCTCATTATCGATTTTGGCAGTCAGGTGACACAGCTCATTGCCCGGCGGGTGAGAGAAGCGGGTGTCTATTGCGAAATCGTACCCTTTCAGCTGGCCGAAGACTATGTCGAATCCTTTGCACCCCAGGGGATTATCCTCTCCGGCGGGCCGGCCAGTGTGATCGAAACGACAAGTCCGAGAGCGCCGGAAAAAATTTTCGAGATGGACGTTCCCATTCTCGGCATCTGCTACGGGCAGCAGACCATGTGCGCCCAGCTCGGCGGGCAAGTCGAGGCGTCATCGGAACGCGAATTTGGCCGGGCCCAGTTGAAACTCACACAAGCGAACGCTCTTTTTGCCGATGTCATGGACGTGGGCGATGAGCAGCAGGTGTGGATGAGCCACGGGGATCGGGTCAGTGCCCTTCCCGAAGGTTTTGAGGTTATCGCCACATCTGACAATGCGCCGTTCGCGGCCATCGCCAATGAGGCGCGAAACTATTACGGTGTCCAGTTTCACCCGGAAGTCGTGCACACCCCGATCGGGGCAAACCTGCTCAGGCAGTTTACCCACAAGATTGCAGGCTGTACCGGCAAATGGACCATGGCCGCCTTTCGGCAGACTGAAATTGATAAACTCAGTGAACAAATCGGTTCCGGCAAAGTCATCTGCGGACTGTCCGGTGGTGTCGACTCAGCCGTTGCCGCCGTGCTCATCCATGAAGCCGTTGGCGATCAGCTGACATGTATCCTTGTGGATCATGGTCTGATGCGGGCTGACGAGGCCCGGGACGTCGTCGATCTCTTTCGCCGGACCTACAATATTCCCCTGGTTCATGTTGAAGCCGAAGACCAATTTCTGACAGAACTGGAAGGGGTCCGGGATCCGGAACAAAAACGCAAGATAATCGGGCGCCTGTTTATCGATGTTTTTGACGCTGAAGCCGGTAAAATTGGCGGCGCTGAATTCCTGGCCCAGGGAACACTATATCCCGATGTCATCGAAAGCGTGTCCTTCACCGGCGGACCATCGGTGACGATCAAATCTCACCACAATGTGGGTGGGTTGCCGGAGCGTATGAACCTCAAGCTGGTGGAACCACTGCGCGAGCTCTTCAAGGACGAAGTGCGCGATTTGGGGCGGGAGCTTGGATTGCCGGACGCGTTCGTGGCCCGCCATCCCTTTCCCGGCCCGGGGTTGGCGATCCGCATCCCCGGCGAGATCACAACCGAGAAACTGGAGATCCTGCGCAAGGCGGATTCCATCTATCTGGACGAGATTCGCAAAGCCGGACTTTATGATGAAATCTGGCAGGCCTTCGCGGTCCTGCTACCTGTGCAGACCGTTGGGGTTATGGGGGATGCCCGGACCTATGACTATGTCTGCGCATTGCGTGCCGTAACATCCACCGACGGCATGACCGCCGACTATTATCCCTTTGACCATGATTTCCTAAGCCGGACGTCGACGCGCCTGACAAATGAGGTCAAAGGCATTAACCGGGTTGTCTACGATATAAC
>JBPCWG010000334.1:0-3535 GCA_051009705.1 Methyloligellaceae bacterium
TTGTTTGACGATCCCGCGGCCGCTGACATCAAACAGTCTTTGTTTGAAACGATGCTGCACCGACTGATCGATTTACAGGACCGCTCTCCACTTCCGGCCTATCGGGCGTAAACATCTGCCAGACGCAACTCAGGCCGCTGACATCGCGCAGGCGCGCTCAGGTATGAAAAACCGGCTTGCGCAGGATTCAGGGCAAACAGGGCTAGTTCAGCAATCTCCGGGGTGCCGGAATATTGATTATTTATTCTAAATGCGCAAGAATTATTGCAAATTATATTTTAATTGACGGCATAAATTTGAGATTCATAGAAATTTTTACTATCAATTCAATAAATTAAACATTTGGAGTACTGTTATGAAAAAGGGAATTTGGAGTTCCGTTCTTGCGATCATTCTCCTGGCTGGCACATTGAATGTGTCGGTCAAGGCGCAAACAGAGCTTGAAATCGGATATATGCCGATCCTGCCGGTTTCGCAGTTGTTTGTCGGTCTTGAAGAAGGCTGGCTTAAAGAGGCCGGGGTCAAGCCAAAACTTGTTCAGTTTCAAAACGGTCCGGCCATGGTCCAGGCCCTGCTTGCCGGTCAGCTTGATGTCGCCCACTTCGGAATCGGACCAGCCATGGTTGCACGCGGAAAAGGTGCGGATATCAAAGTCGTCGCTTCAAGCATTGTCGAGCAGATCAGTTTCGTCGCTCTCGGCGAACTGGCCCCTTACTTCGAATCCGGCCCGGCAAACACAGCTTTTCAAAGATTTGCCAAGGACAAGGGACGCAAGGCCGTTATCACCACGTTTCCCAGGGGTTCGGTCCCTGAAACCGTGCTGCAGTTCTGGTTGCGAAAACAATTGAAGATCAATCCCGATGAGGTCAAAATTATCTTTCAGGGTGCTTCCCAGGTGCAGCAGGCCCTTTTGACGAGCGCCGTCGATGCGGCGGCCATACTCGAACCCATTGTGACGATTGCCACCGGCAAGGTCAAAGGCGCCAAGGTCGTGGCCAAGGGTTCCGGCATGTTTCCCAAACAACCCGGCGCGGTTCTCGCCATACGCGAAAAAGTGATCAAGTCCAATCCGGACATCGTCAAGGCTCTTGTCGCCTCCCACGAAAGGGCAACAAAGATCCTGAATGGTGAACCGGCAAAAGCCGCCAAGTCCGTGCAGCGTTATGTCGGTGGTGGACGCCTGCCCGTTGCCACAGTGGAAAAAGCTATTCGCAACTCTACGGGGAGCTTTGTCGCTGATCCGAATTTCATCATCGACGGCACAAGGGCGATGCGGGATTTTCAAGCTGAATTGGGAACACTGAAAGCCAAAGTAAAAATCAACGATCTCATTGATCCCAGTTTTTATCAGAAGTGACCCGATTCAGTTTTAAATATCTCACCGGCAATTTCGTGACGACACGCCGGGTGATCCTCGGGATCACCGGCATCGTCGCGTTTCTCATCTTGTGGAAGTCAGCGGAGAGTTTCGAGTGGTTCAGGCGCGGAACGATGCCCGACCCCCTCAAGGTTCCCAGCGCATTGATGGATGAATGGGGCTCGGGCCGCCTGATCCCGGCGATAGAATCGAGCCTCATACACTATATATGGGGGTTGGGACTGGGCACCATCCTCGGTTTTTTCGTTGGGGCCTTTGCGGCAACCATCCCTTGGTTTGATGATTTTCATATCTATCTGGCGCGGCTCCTGCGTCCCATCCCGCCCCTCGCCTGGGTTGTCTTCGCCATCGCCTGGTTTCAGGTTTCCCATGCCGGAGCCGCCTTCGTCATTTCAATCGGTGTCTTCTGGGTCAACTATTTTGCGACCTACAGTGCCGTTAAGGATGTCGATCCCCGCTACTATGAACTGGCCCAGGCTTTCGGCCAAGGAAGCTATATCATCCGGTCGCTCAAGGTGACGCTGCCGGCCTCGTCACCGGGCATTCTGGCCGGTGTTCGAACCGGTGTCGGCCAGGCGTGGATGACGCTGATCGCCGCGGAACTTCTGGGCGTTCCAGGCATGGGACAGGAGATGAATTCAGCCGCCGGTATCGGTGCTTATGAAGCCGTCGTTGTTTATATGTTGGCAATTTCAGCCGTATATGCTTTGACTGACATGATTTTCAGCTTCATCGAGCATCAATTACTTCAATGGCGACCGTAGTCGATTTAAACTCCCTGGGGTTTCAATATCCGAACTCCGAAAACTGGATTGTCAGGGATCTGTCGTTCAGCGTTGCCGCGGGAGAATTCCTATCCATCGTCGGTGGTTCCGGCGTCGGCAAATCAACGATATTGCGACTGGTTGCAGGCCTGCTGGAGGCGGGATCGGGAACGATCGAGATATCCGGCGAAGCCGCCGAAGGACGGCGGCGACGCGCCCTGGTGTTTCAGGACGGCCGCCTCATGCCGTGGCGCAATGTGGCCCGGAACGTGCGACTCGGCCTCGAAGGGCTGGACCTCACTGCCGATATTGTTAATCAGAGAATTGACGAGGTTCTGAATTTGACAGGCCTTGGGGAATTCAAGGACCGCTGGCCGCATCAACTTTCAGGCGGGCAGGTTCAACGTGTAGGAATTGCCCGGGCACTCGCCGTTCAACCTGACATTCTGCTCATGGATGAACCGTTCAGTGCCGTTGATACGATCACCCGCCAGAGCCTGCAGCAGGAACTCGTCCGAATCTGGCAAGCCAGCGGTGCGGCCATTCTGTTCATCACCCACGACATCGAGGAAGCGGCTTATCTGTCCGACCGGGTAATTGTTCTGAAAGGACAACCTGCGGAGATTGTTCATGAACGCCACGTGGAAATCGAGCGACCGCGTCAGCGAAACAGTGAAGAACTGTTCAGGCTGGCAGCAAATATCGCAACTTTTCTATAATCCCTGAACATCGATCGGGGTCGATATTCATACCGAAACACGAACGGAATATTCCATGACAGGTCAAATCATACACGCCCCCACTGCTCATGCCTTCGAACGCGCCAGGAGAAATCTTGTCAACATGATTGCGCAGGCCCCGGATGTAACCGTTGAGCTGGTTGTCAACGGGGCGGCTGTTTCCCCGGCGATTGGTGAAGAGGACCACACGATCCTTGATCATATTGTTGTCTGCGAAAACAGTCTGTCCGCACAGAAATTGTCCAGCCCATCGACAATAAAGACCACACCAGCAGCCGTCGCCCATATCCATCGTCGACAGCAACAGGGTTGGTCCTATTTTAGGGCCTAGTGCCGACCTCCGGTATTGGCGGGCATTAGGCACACCATTTCAGGCGCTGGAACATTTACGGATCAGGCGGCCTGTCGTCTCAATTCATTGAAAGAGATCAGGCGCCGGCAGCTTTCATCCCACAACACCAGGCGAACGCACTTCAGGCTTTCCAGAAGCGTAAGCTTTCCGGCATCCTCCAACTCCGGGTAATCCCGCAGCACCTGCGGCAATCGATAAAAGGGGATGCGGCTGCTTAAATGATGCACGTGGTGGACGCCTATATTCGCCGTAAACCAGCGGAGAACACCGGGCAGGGCATAGTGAGAACTTCCTTGCAATG
>JBPCWG010000335.1:0-23553 GCA_051009705.1 Methyloligellaceae bacterium
ATAGGGATTGGAAATCCAGTCCTCGATCTGCGTTACGCTGAGTTTCCGTGGTCTATATTTCACCGGTGGTTTGGGATTGGGGGATGGAACCATATCCTCTCGTTCCACCCGGTCCCGCAACAATGCCCAGTCCAACCAGGGTTGTTTATCCGGTGACAGGAGCTTATCTTCAAGATTCATCCCCTTCATCAGGGTTTGCAGTCTCAGAATCCAGCGTGAAGGAACTGTTGGAACACCATCCTGTTTCGAAGCCCGTGTCAGATACACGTCCCGGGTTCCCAGCATCTGGGAAAAGTCGTGGGCCGAATAACCGATGAGCTCTTCAATCGCCGGCAGTTCCAGCTCTTTTCGCATCGGCCGGTTCAACCAGGCATCAGGTTCCATTACCTGCGGCCAAACGCCTTCGTTCAGTCCGCCCAGTACAACCACATCCGCCTGCTGCAACCGCGCTTCGAAGGGACCCCAGATAAACAAACGGGGATGCACCGGAGTTCGATCCCGCAACGCCTGACCGGCGATCAGTCCCCGGTAAAGCTGCGGATACTCATGTGCGGAAATATGTGGGCCGGGGATTTGTTCACTCAGCAGGTTAGTCAGAAAAATTGACAGGGCTTCTCCGGCTTCTCCCTGCCAGAGGTTCTCGAAAGAGCCTTCGTGATTGCGGGCCAGCGCTTCGGCCACCATTATCTTAGCTTTCACAAACTCCGGTATAGGCCGCTTTGCCGCGCTTCGGGTAAGTTGCAACAGCGGTTCAAGCGCTGCCTTTAGCCTTTCGATGAGCTCTTTGGCCCGGATCCATTCCCGTTCCTGCAGGCGCCCCAGAACCGGATGAAAAATCTGCTTGCTTTCATAATTCCGGGTCATGCGATCCAGTGCAATTTCAATTGCATCCAGACCGGTCCCGAGGAGAGGTTGACGAAGTGCTATAAGTTCAACCGCCCGGGTTGCAGCTCTAATTTCGCCGGCTTTGTAACCTAACCGGGTCAGGGGGTGCTTGAGCAGTGACAGTAATTCGGCCGGTGCAAAATTTTTCTCGAATGCATCGGAGAGCAGTTCGAAAAATGTACCCGGTGGTGTCTTGACCAGAGGACGCCCGGCGGAGTCGTCGACCATAATGCCCCACTTGAGCAGGCGCACC
Source organism: Methyloligellaceae bacterium (assembly GCA_051009705.1). Classification (GTDB taxonomy): domain Bacteria; phylum Pseudomonadota; class Alphaproteobacteria; order Rhizobiales; family CAYWUX01; genus JANQOC01. The sequence continues at coordinate 1,139 of JBPCWG010000335.1, forward strand.
GAAACCCGGCGGCCGAGAATTCGATCCGGCGTGACAAGAGCAGCGCGAATTCCGGGGGTTTCAATCGCATTGCGAAGGATCAATGACACAACTTCCGCTTCATCCTGGGCCGTCGGGGTTTCGATGCAGTTGATTGATTCCAATACCTCGGACCACTTGGCTTTTAGCTCCTGGTCGGCAATCCGATCGACCCAGCGCTCAGTCGTTCCGGCTGGACGCATGACCTCACTGACCAGCCTCAAACGATTCTCGCTGGTTTCGCCCGGTTTCGTACCCGGGACATAGGACACATCGGAGCGCTCAATGCCAATTGAATCGATCAATTTTTTCAGGCCATATTGTGGGTGTTCAGGATGGTTGTCATCGATCGCCTGCCAGCCATCATCGTCCAATGTCAGATCCAGCCCGGGAAGAACGACGGCACCATTGGGAAGTTTCGATATGACATCCAGGAGTCTGGCGGCGGCGGGAATGCTTCCTGTTGCCCCGGCGGCAATAATCGGATTTGTAGGAAGCTCCAGCGACAATCTCTTGCTTTCGGCCTGCAACAGCAGATTCCGCCGGTTCATCGGAGAAAGCAATTTGCGTTCCTCCAGATAACTTGGCCAGTATTCAATTACAATGGACAGGAATTCAAGCGTCTTTTGCCAGTGATCGGAAAATTTATCCGGCACAATGCTTCGGATCCTGCTCAAATCCACCTGTTCCGTTTCAACCGCATCCATCAGCCCCATCAACTCCGAAGCCAGAGCCGAGGCCTGTGCCGGCGTGTAAACCGGACTGCTGTCTGATCTCTGTTTTTCCGCGGAACCGAAAGTCGCCTCGGACCATTTGAGAATGAGTCTGCAAAGGACGAGACGTCGTTCCAGGTCGGATATGGCTGGAGCAATATCGATCTCACTTTCAGCCCTGCCAGCGGTGATGCGGAAACTGCTGAGTTCAATGAGATTCTCGTCGATATCGCCAATAGGCATAATGCGCGGAAGCAGAATTGCGTTGTTACCCGAAACGCGCAGAAACGACTCCCGCATCGTCCGGCAGGAACGGCGGGTCGGCAACAGGAGCGTATAACGCGTGAGATTCAGAGGATCGGGTCTGGGGCCACCGGCAACGGGCAGATTGCCCTGCAATATCACCGCGGCAAGAGAATCGAGAAAATTGGCCGTATCAGGGATGGTGTAAACACGAGATGTTTGATCTGGCATGATCAATTGTATTTCGGTTCAGGAAATTTCTTCGACATAAGCTTCAGCATCTGAAACGGCATCGGGTGATCCGATGTGCATCCAAACACCCTCGTGACGGAGACCATAAAGACGATCTGCCTCAAGTGCCTGATTCCACACTTCATTAAGTGAAAATCTGGTGACTTTGCGGCCTTTGAACAGACGTGGATGAAGGATGGAAACACCGGCATAGACATAAGGTGCGATTTCTCTTTCCGGTCGTCGAATGAGCTTGCCGTCGGGGTCCATGATAAAATCTCCCTGCCCGGAATAGCCGATGCTTGTTGTGGTCGAAGCCAGGAGAAGTAAAGCGTCCATCATTTCCGAATCCCATCTCTTCGTCAGACGTCTCAGGCTTGAACCGGCGCCTTCGATCCAGATCGAGTCGGAATTGTGAACCAGAAATGGATTTTGACCAAAATTGGCGAGCGCCTTGGTTATACCGCCTCCCGTATCAAGAAGTTCTTTTCTTTCATCGGATATGACAATATTTGGTGCTCGTCGGTGCGCCAGGTGTTTCTCCAGCTGGTCCGCCTTGTAGTGAACATTGACAACAACCTTGTCAATTTCGATCTCTTCCAGCCTGCCGAGAACATGATCTATGAGGGGTTTCTGCCTGACATTGACGAGGGGCTTGGGCCGATCTTTGGTCAGGTGTTGCATGCGTTTGCCCAAACCTGCTCCTAAGATCATCGCATTTCTAACTGACATCTGAGATCGTCTCCAGCTTGACTTGCCGTTATTTATACCTAGCAGCGATTCTCGGGATGAATCGCATGATCATACCAGTGCTTGAGATCACAAAGGTAGTCATTTGACAGGTTTCGCTCTAAATATCCCCAAATTCGAGGTATGTGTTTGAGATATTGCGGTTTACTGTCCCGAATGGCCAGACGCGCGAATATCCCTAATATCTTTGTATTTCTCTGAGCTCCCAGGAGCGCGTACTGACGCCTGAATTGTTTCTCATCAAATGTGCAGTCATCAGACCTGCGCTGCGCACAATAATAGTCCAACAATCGGCTCTCAATATCTTGGGGGATATCGACCCGCGCATCCTGAAGCAATGACACGACATCATAAGCTTCCGGTCCTCTGACTCCGTCCTGAAAATCGATGACGCCAACAGAAGATGCTGACTTTCTATCATCAAGAAAAATCAAATTCGGTGAATGAAAGTCACGTAAAACGAGATGGTTCTTTTCGTGTTCGAGAGATCCGAATAATTCCTGCCACACGGATATAAACTTGTCCTCATGGTTTTCAGATATTTCTAAATCTTTTCTCAGTTTCAAATGCCATTCTAGAAACAGCTCAACTTCTACGGTAAGCGCGGGCGTATCGTAGACAGGAATCGTGTACTGCTCACCGGTTTTAGCAACAGGTAACGACTCGGGAACCTGATGCCTGCCCAATCCCAGCAGCACGTCGAGTGCGGCACGATAAAGCGGTTCGATCGGTTTGTTTGCGCTGATAAGGCGTGAATAGACCTCTTTGCCCAAATCCTCAACAATGAACAACCCCTTGCTCAGATCGTTCGCCAAGACCTGTGGTGCTCGAATCCCGATTGACGTCAAATATCCGGAAATTGCGATAAACGCCCCGGCGTCCTCCGCCAAATGCGCTATCTGACTGTAGGTCATTCCGTGTTTGATGACAGGTCCGTCGGAACGCGCCGGAGAATCGACCATCAGAGCCGGGTGAGCCGGGCTCTCCAGACGGATATACCGCCTCGTGGACGCATCCCCTTGTAAATATCGCCAAACCGATGACTGCCATTGCGTTGTCTCGACAAACCGCCAGATTTCTTGAATGCGCGCAAGTTTTTGCCCCCAGCATCCTTCGCCCCTCAGTTTAATCGTCCGCTGCTCATCGCCGGTTCCATCTTCAATCTCGATATTCAAACGGTCAGCTGGCAACAGTTCCCGGGCCCGTTCCGGCCACTCGATCAGGCAGACACCATCTTCAATTGACGTCTCCAAATCCAGTTCCCGAATTTCATTGGCGGATTCCAGACGGAAAAAATCGAAGTGATGGATTTCGAATGAGGCAGTCGCATAGTTCTGCATTATGGAGAAGGTTGGGCTGGGCACTTGCAGGTCCGGTCCGGATGGATGCAAAGCGCGCAAAATAAATCTTGCAAATGTCGTTTTGCCGGCCCCCAAGGAACCGTTTAGCAGCAAGACATCTCCAACCTGCAAAAAAACGGACAGTCTTTCGGCAATTGCCTTCAATTCATCGAGATCGACATTTTCGAAAACCCAACTACTCGTCATATCGACTGCGCCTGTTACGCTACTTCTTCAGGAACTTCTTCGTGTCTGAGGGAATCGTTTCGTTGCGGTCCTGCCTCGGGGAAACTCACTGTAACAGTGGTTCCGATACCGACAGTCGATTCCAGATCGACATTTCCGCCATGAAGTTCAACCAGAGTCTTGACCATGGACAACCCTAAACCGGCACCGCGATGTTTGGACCCCTGAGAATGTGATTCAAAACGCTTGAATATCGTACTCTGCTGTTCTTTCGGAATACCCGGACCGTGATCAATAACAGAAAATGATATAAACTGCTCTTTCCGCTGACATACCAGATTTATCTGACTATTCTTACCTGAAAATCCAATCGCATTACACAGCAGATTATAGAGAATTTGAACAAGCCTCTTCTGATCCGCAACTAACGTATCAACCGTCTCGTCCACTTCGATATCGAGCTTTATTTCGGATTGCATGAGACGTTCCCTGATCCCCATGGCAGCAGCCCTGATGATCTCGTCGACGCTCAGCGATTCAAGCTTCAGTTCAAATCCACCGGCATCGATGGATGCGAGATCAAGAATCTGATCGATGATCATGTGCAGACTGTCGCTGGCAACCTGTATGTTTGACACATACTCTGTCTGTCTCTCATTTAACTGTCCGTAAATATTTGCTCCCAGCAGTTCTGAAAAGCCTTTGATACTTGTCAACGGCGTTCGTAATTCATAGGACACGTTTTGAATAAAGTCGTTCTTTAGCCGATCGGCCGCTTCCAGTGCTTCATTGCGTTCGATCAGCATGGTTTCGGCACGCTTGCGGTCTGTTACATCGACGAAGGTCAGCAGGGTTCCGCCGTCGGGCAATGGCTGGCTTGCAAAAGCAATAATGCTCTGATCCGATCTTTCAAGCTGGCCGTCAACAGAATCCCGCGTGTCGTAGATCGCCGTTATGGCCCGGCTGATCTCTAGCCACATACCATCATCGTCATGCAAAACACTGCATTTCTCAGTGATATCATCGATGTGAGGTTCATTATTGAGCTCGGCCCAATTGAGCTTCCAGATGGAAGCGAAAGCACGATTATAAAGCCTCAACCGCCCATCGGATCCAAACACGGCAACACCTTCCCTCAGGTTCTCCAGCGTTTCCCGTTGAACGTTAAAGAGAGAGTTGTATCGGCTTTCCAGCTCAAGCCGCTCAGTTGCATCGTCATAGAGATAAGTTACACCGCCGCCGGGCCGTTGTTCGCCGACAATAAGAATCGCGCGTCCATCCGGGAGATACCACCAGTCTTCTCGGGTGTCTGCGGACTGATAGCATTCGAGCTGTTTTGCTTTCCACAATCTATAGTCAGCCTGTTCCGGAAGGGTATTACGTGAGCGCAGCCGGTCCAGGATTTCCCCGTCCCGAGGGCCGGATTCAAGCCATTGTGCATCCAGTTGCCAAAGGTCCAGATAGGCCTGGTTGAAAAATGTCAGTTTCTGTTCCGCATCAAAAATTGCCACGGCAGTGGAAACACGGTCCAGTGTTCGAATGTGCGCGGCCAAATGCCGGTCGAGATCACCTTCAGCACTTTCCAGGGCTTCCACGTCTATGGCAACGCCGGCACTTTTCTCACCAAGAGGCAAAACGAGGACATCAAACGCATGCCGCTCCCCGGCAAGAACCGTGTGTAGTCGTTCTTTGAATACACTACCACTTTCCAAAGTCTCGTGAACGGAACTAAGTTGCCGGGATTCAAGAAGTTCAACCTGATCCTTAACGACAATTTCCTGGGATTCACTGCCCACGATCGCGGCAAATGATTTGTTTACCCATTCCAGACGACCATCACTGCGGCGAAACCAAACGGGCATGGGAATCGCATCCAGTAATGTGCGATGAGACGTGATGTCCCTAATAAGGCTGCGATACTGGTCCACCATGCGCGCCCAGTCGGTACGCCGACCGGCTAAATCCCTGAATTTAACGACGAGACGACTGCCGGAAGCCCGACCATCCGCTTCGAGATTACCGCCAATCATTGTTTTGACGGATATATTGAAGGCCGTGCCCTGGCGAAACAGATTGTTCAGAGCAACTTCCAGCTCGGTTGCGGAATCCGGCTCGAGCCACCCACGAAACCGCAACAATTCGCCTGAGCTATCGGGCAATCCTAGACTTTCGGGCAAAGTATTCAACGCGACATTGGGTTCACCATTCGGTTCCCAGATCACCAGAACCTGCGGTTCCGACTTAAGAATCGCTTCAGCCGTTCTGACCTGTCGCCGCAGTTCTTCGACTTCTTTGGCCGCGAACTCTTCACGCTCATTGATGTGGCTCAATGCCCGCAGATATTTTATCGAAGTCGTGATGGATAGCGCAATAATGCCGGTTAAGACGCCGAATGCCAGGTACTGCTGAGGTCCGATCTCTAAATCCAGTTGCCCAAATACGATATAGGCGGTGAGCGCCAGAACGGACAAACCCGTTACAATGCTGAAGTTTCTCAAATATCGTTTTTGCTTCGCCGGAAGAACTGCCGACATCGGCATGGCTCACGCTCCAATGAGTCTGTAATGACCGAGACACCCAAAGTTACGCAACACCACATCTATCGCATCAATATCGGCACTATAGTATTCGAATCACTCTTCAGTTTACAAACTCAAGACCTGACTGCCTACAAGTGCTTTTGCTAATTCAATAGTTTTTTGAGATCCCGGCCCACATTCTTCCGGGACAGAGGAGTACAGGTTCCACATTTTGGCCTGTAAACCAGAATTTTGGACCGCTATCACACACTAATAGCGGTAATGTTCAGGTTTGAAAGGACCTTCCAAGGGCACGCCAATATAACTCGCCTGATCCTGGCTCAGATCCGTCAGTTGGGCGCCGAGGCGATCCAGATGAAGAGAAGCAACTTTTTCATCCAGATGTTTGGGAAGGACATACACTTCATTGTTGTACTTGTCTGAATTGTTCCACAGTTCCAACTGCGCCAACACCTGGTTGGTAAAGGATGCAGACATGACAAAGCTTGGATGGCCGGTCGCACAACCGAGATTAACCAATCGTCCTTCCGCCAGGAGAATTATTCTCTTGCCATCAGGAAATTCGATCTCATCAACCTGTGGTTTCACATTGTGCCAGGAATAATTGCGCAGTGAGGCGACCTGTATTTCCGAATCGAAATGACCGATATTGCAAACAATGGCCCGGTCCTTCATCGCCCGCATATGATCCAGGGTTATCACATCTTTGTTGCCGGTCGCAGATACAAAAATGTCCGCGTAAGCGGAAACTTCATCCATCGTCTTGACTTCGTAACCTTCCATGGCAGCTTGCAGGGCGCAAATCGGATCGATTTCGGTAACGATCACTCGCGCTCCCTGCCCTTTGAGCGACGCTGCACACCCTTTACCGACATCACCATAACCACAAACGACAGAAATTTTACCGGCCAACATGACGTCGGTGGCGCGCTTGATGCCATCCACCAGACTTTCACGACATCCATAGAGATTGTCGAATTTTGATTTGGTTACGGAGTCATTCACATTGATAGCGGGGAAAGGCAGCGTACCTTTCTCCTGCAACTGATAAAGTCTCAAAACGCCGGTCGTGGTTTCTTCTGATACGCCAATAATCTTGTCACGTACTGTCGAGAACCACCCTGGGTGCGACGCCAATCGTTTTTTAATTGTCGCGTAGAGAATTTCCTCTTCTTCATTCTGAGGGTCATCGAGAATAGAGGCGTCATTCTCTGCCTGGGCTCCAATTATTACCAGCGCGGTGGCATCACCTCCGTCATCCAGAATTAGATTTGCTGATTTCCCGTCAGGCCAATCAAATATTCTGTCGACATATTCCCAATACTCGTCCAGGGATTCGCCTTTAAAGGCGAATACAGCCGTTCCATTGGCAGCGATTGCAGCGGCGGCATGATCCTGAGTTGAGAAAATATTGCAAGATGCCCAGCGTACTTCGGCACCCAACTGCTCCAAAGTCTGTATCAGAACAGCTGTCTGAATCGTCATATGCAAACAACCCGCAATGCGACATCCATCCAGCGGTTTGCGACCTTTGTATTCCTCTCTCAACGACATGAGACCCGGCATTTCCGTTTCTGCAATCGCTATTTCTTTATCGCCCCAGTCGGCGAGATTAATATCAGCAACATGAAAATCGTTATTTTGTGCCATAGTCGGTCAACCCGTGGATGTTCATTAAGGATTTGTAAATAAAGGATATTTTTGTTTCTAGAGAGCTCTGTACTATAACGGAGTCGCAGTTTTTTCAGCTTCAGAAGAAAGATATAAAGATTCTTTTATATCCAATCAAGTCCAACATTTTGCCGCAGGCCCGCATGCCGGGAAAACGCGTCCACGGGATGAACTGAAAATCTATTTGTGATGGAAATTCGGGAAAGAGTGGGTGTCAGCTCTCTTCGCGAAATTTATCCTGAATTAGCTCAGTCAGCGCGTTCAAGGCTTCCTGGGCTTCATCTCCCGAAGCTTCAATTCTGATCAGGCTGCCTTTGCTCGCTGCCAACATCATCAACCCCATGATCGAAGTTCCGCCTACTGTTTCACCGGATTTTGTCACGCGTATTTCAGCATCGAACTGCTCTGCGCATTTTACGAACAGGGCCGAAGCCCTGGCATGGAGACCTTTTTTGTTTTGGATCTCAATCTCGCAGGAATAAGTGACTTGACCGCCCATAACTTTATTTTGAAATCAGTGAGGTCTACTTCGCCGCAAGGACCTGGCTCGCTACACTGATATATTTTCTTCCTGCTTTTTGGGCTTCTTCGATGGCAACGTCAATTGAATTTTCTGTTCTAATACTGGCGAGTTTGATGAGCATCGGCAAATTGATACCTGCAATGACTTCGACCTTTGCGTTATCCATGACTGAAATCGCCAAGTTGGACGGTGTCCCACCAAACATGTCCGTCAACAGAATGGCCCCGTCTCCGGAATCAACTTCTCGAACGGCTTCTAGAATATCTGTCCTGCGCTGTTCCATATCATCGTCTGGACCAATGGAAATTGTAATCAATTGTTCCTGTTGCCCGACAACATGCTCAAGAGCTGCGCGAAATTCATCTGCCAGCCTTCCATGCGTGACAATAACGAGTCCGATCATTAAATTGCTCATCTGTAAATACGCGCCGAATTGCTAAGCCTATAGCTCTAATTAATTGATGCAACTGATTTCTGCATTCGAAACGAAGATGCGGCGGAATGAGATATCGTAATTTCTCGTCTCTTTGCTTGCCCGAATAGATATCATCAAACTTGTGACGTGAATTTTTTCAAGGCTAAATAGAGTTTTATCGGTGCTGAGCTCTCGAATGGTGCAAGATCGATTTCCGGAAGTCGGACATCCAAAGATTGAAATTCTTGATTTTCCTCAAGCGGAAAACGCGAAATCTGCCCGGAGGGTTTGAGCCTTACCGCCAACTTGACCGCGGCTTCCGGACAATGGTCTACGTCTACAATCCCCACTCCCCGGACTTCCAGTTTTCCGCTTATGGTCTCGGGAGGAGAGGCAATCAGAGATCCGTTTGCAACTCTTAGCCTGACTTGATCATCCGATACGAGGCGAAACCTGTGTTTGAAAGAGTGACTATAAATGCAACGCAGAGCGAGATCGCTCTTACCGCAACCGGAAGGACCGAGCAATAATGCCGCGTTATCATCCTGTGCTATACACGTCGCGTGAATGGTTCGGGACTCTGCCTCGGACGCTGTCATGGATTTCAGTTCAGGGCTGGCAAGCGTATAACAAACCGAGCGCCCCTGGAGGGACCTTTAGCGCTCTCACCGTCCGCATACTCATCTGAACTCAATTCGGATTCTGCACCCAGATCGTTGTGCCGATTTTCAGCCCAAATCCGACCGCCATGGGCGACAATGATTTGCCTTGAAATATTCAAACCGAGCCCTGAGTTCTTGCCAAAAGAATCGACTCCGGGACGATCCGTGTAAAATCTCTGAAAAACTTTTTTCAGATTCTCTTCAGGAATACCCGGACCGCTGTCCTCGACGACTATTTCTACCTCGTCTCCAATTCGGTCAACACCGATTGTGATGTCACTGTTATCGGGAGAAAACGAGCGGGCATTGTCGAGCAGATTGTTCAGCACCTGACCCAATCGGGATTCGTGTCCGTTAACGATTAAACGCTTTGGCGAATGTGATACCGGCAAGACCACGACATTGATATTTGTCTCCGATCCTATATTCATGCCGTTGACGATCTCCCCCACATTATTGACCAATTGAATTATATCGATGGGTTCGGAGTCTTCTCTGACAAGTTCGGCATCCAATCGCGAGGCGTCGGATATATCGCTGATTAGACGGTCCAATCTTTTGACATCATGGAGTATGACATCCACCAGCTGATGACGCGATTCATCTGATTTGGCCAAGGGGAGCGTTTCGGCGGCACTCCGAAGTGAAGTCAGCGGATTTTTGAGTTCATGGGACACGTCCGCCGCAAAATTCTCAATGGCTTCGATCCGCGCGTAAAGGGCATTTGTCATTTCTCTCAATGCGCCCGAGAGATCGCCAATCTCATCTGAACGGCCAGTAAAATCAGGAATTTCCTCCCGGGCTTTGATACTCTTGCGGACGCGAATGGCCGCATTGGATAGCCGCCGCATTGGCCCGGCAATTGTTCCCGCCAAAATCAGCGATAGCAATCCGGTAATCACCAGTGCAAACAAGGAGACCCGTCCAATCGCCATGCGCTCTTTCGAGATAATACTGTCAATCTCGCCGCCTTGGGTCGACAGCAATAAAACGCCGTTGACCTGAGAACTTTGACGAATCGGTACACCTATACTAACGAGTAACTCACCTTTATTGTTTACGCGGACCACCGGTGTTCTAGCGCCGCCCAGCGCTGAGACCACTTCGGTATAAGCCTTGCCATTATTGCTACCGATATCCTCATATATCGGCAGATCATATTGCCGGTACCAGGATTTAAATCGCTGCGAGATATTTGTGAAAAAACTGACGGGTTGCTCCGTGTCGCTGCCATCCCGGTTATTCTTGAACCCGCCTTCCTTGAAGAACTGATTACTGTCGAGAATTAGCTCGCCATCCTTGCCATAGATGCGCGCCCGCGTACCTGTTGGTTCAATGACCTGAGCAACGATTGGCGCAACCAGCGTGGGATCAATCTGAAACTCTAAATCGAAAAGATCATCGGCCTGGCGTTGCAAATTACCAGGTGCGGAAGTCGATTCCAGCAGAATTTGCGGATCGACCTGAATTCCCTCTTGGGATTCGGATGTACTTGCCGAAATTGCAGCAGCAATAATTTCACCCTGAACTTCAAGACTCGATACTTTCGCATCAATCAGCCCTTCGCGGAACTGGTTGAGATAGAGAATCCCGGAAACGAGCAGTAGCAGGCCAAAAACATTTAAGAATACAATTCTTCGACCAAGAGAGGCAAAATGAAACTGAAAGCCGAACCGCTCCGCCAGCTTGGCGTAGTTCAGCCACCAGTTGCGGAGCTTTTCAGCGAGGTCCTTTGTCGGACCGTATCGTTCAGTTTCTACTGACATCCGACATCATGCTTTTAGCAAATAATCTACTCTTTAAATCGATAACCAACACCATAAAGTGTTTCGATCACATCAAAATCATTGTCGACGACCTTGAACTTTTTTCGCAAGCGTTTGATGTGACTGTCGATGGTTCTGTCATCGACATAAACCTGATCTTCATACGCTGCATCCATCAAAGCATCGCGGCTCTTTACCACGCCCGGACGCAAGGCCAGGGCCTGCAATATCAGGAATTCCGTTACGGTGAGTGTAACAGGCAAATCATCCCAGTGACAGGTATGTCTCTCAGGGTCCAATTTCAATTTGCCGCGTTCCAGCACCTTCGCGCTGTCCTGCCCTCCCGGCAAAACTTCCCGTGGCTGAGCTCTGCGAAGAATTGCCCGGACGCGTTCCACGAGCAGCCTTTGAGAAAATGGTTTGGCGATATAATCATCCGCTCCCATCTTCAGGCCGAACAATTCGTCTATTTCTTCATCTTTCGATGTTAGAAAAATTACAGGCAACTCGGACTTCTGTCTCAATTTGCGCAGTAATTCCATACCATCCATACGTGGCATCTTGATATCAAATATTGCCAGATCGGGAGGGGCAGTCTCCAAACCATCTAACGCCGTCGCTCCGTCATTATAGGTTTGTATTTTGTAACCTTCGGCCTCAAGAACCATTCGCAGAGAAGTGAGAATGTTCCTATCATCATCTACAAGTGCAATAGTTGGCATAACATTGTGGCTCTTGACAATTGTTGGAATTGTCGGGATTTATGTCCCTATATTGAACAAATTGTGGCAGCGAGACGATAAACTTGTTCAAAGTGAATAGTTTAACCTAGTAATATATGAATGTGAACTGAATACATCTGCCTGTGTTGTGCAAAATGTGGGTGAAAAATCAAGCTGAATTTCACTCTGTTCGCAGACAATTATTGTGAAAAGTTAAGGCGAACAACGCGCTCCAGCGTAGGAAGTGCGAAATCTGGACCGTGATTTCATCAAAATTAGATGTTGAAAGAATTTGCCTTCGTTGGGCTGTTTGTTGAAGTTTCGAATCTTCTAGGCAGAGATTCGTCCAACAGCCAAACGCAAATCGCCTCGCTGGAGAATTGGCGCATGTGACGACTTGCAGTTAGAACAACCCCTGTTTCGACAAATAATATACACCTATGCAACGATTATTTGAAGGCCAGATCAGAATCTCCGAGATCCCAATATACGCCCGTAACAAAGGCCACACCCTCGCGCATCATCGATTTTAAAATATGCTCATCCGGCGCATGTTGAGAACATCCCTCATGGCTGAGTGGGAGCCAGACCGTGGGTATGTCCAGATCGTATTGCATGACCTCGGTAACATTTGATCCGCCTGAATTTGGCAGGACACCACATGTTCCCTGAATTGTCCGCTCTACAGAGTCTCTAACCCAGACCGCCCATGGATTGTCTGGATCTGTACGAGTGGCATCAAAGTGGATGGCGGATGCGGAATTGACCTCTGTAATTTTGACATCATCAAATCCGTGCATATCCAGATGTGTCCTCAGATTCTCAACTATGTTGTAGCGATCCGTTCCGACGACAAACCGCAATTGACAGGTGGCATTCGCTTTGCCCGGAATTGCATTAACCGGTTTTTCAGGATCGCCGGTTTTGAACGCAAGAACTTCGAAACTGTTTGATGCCGTGACTTTTTCCAAAGTCGACCGATCTTCTTCGCCCCAATAGATGTCGACGGCCGGTGCATCACTGGAAGGTTCCTTGACAAGTTTTGCAAGTGCATCGTGAACGTTTTCAGGCACCGGTCCGGCATGCCAGCCTTCGACACGAAGGCGACCTTCGGCGCTGACCATCGATGCCAGCGCATGCGCGAGCCTGATGCCCGGGTTGGACAGCGCACCACCCCAATTGCCGGAATGATGGCTTCCTTCCCTCAATTCGCAAACAAGTTCAAAATTGATAACCCCGCGGTTTCCCAGTGTGATGTTCGGATGCTTCACTGAAACTCGCGGACCGTCGGATGCGAAGAACACGTCGGCAGAAAATCTCGACAAATTGTCGGCGACAAACTGGCGAAATCCAACAGATCCCTTTTCCTCTCCCATTTCGATGATGAACTTGGAATTGAATCCAAGCTGACCCCGGGTTTTCAAAACCGATTCCAGAGAAACGAGATGCGCCAAATGCTGTCCTTTGTTATCAGCTGTTCCCCGGCCATAAACCCGATCTTCGATGATCCGAAGTTCCCACGGGCTCAATCCTTCCGACCACGCATTCTCTTGTCCAAGAATGACATCCCCGTGGCCGTAGCCGAGCACAGTCAGAAAGTCATCCTGTTCTATGCGGGAAGCCAGCAGCACCGGCGCCATCCCGGAATTGGGCTGATCAAATATCTCGCAACTGTAATCGAGATTTTCGAATTTTGGACGGATCGTATCCAGCAGGTACGATTTCAGATCGCCGATTCTATCGGGATTCTGGCTCTCTGTTCGCAGTGCAACAAGATCCGCCAACTCGCAAAAATAGCCTTGCTTTTCATCATCGTAATAACTCTGCGATCTGTCTATTGCAGCGTTTCGAGAGGTCTGCATGTAGCGCCGGTCCGGTTAACCCTAATTCTATAACAATTTATAGATTATGATGGTTTTGCTTGGAAATCCAATTAGCAATATTGTTCTATCAATTCTCCAGTTTTTCGCAGGATTTCGAAAACATACGTTGATGATTTCATTGACAATATTGACGGCGGTGCTAGAGGTGTTGGATGCTATGGGTTAATGGATGCAGGATCAGCAATTCAAGAAACATAAGCTGGCACATCGGGATTGAAGACGGCTCGGCAAGCGCAACGCCCGGAAGTTGTATTGTTGAGTTCATGGGAGAGAAAATGTGAGTGTGAAATTGAATGCATCAGCCGGAGACCTGTTTCCGTTGAACAATCAGGACAATCTTCGAAAAAACGATGATTGGCCCATCCTTTTCGAAACAGCATTACAAAAAGGAGAGGGGCAGGTTTCAGCTACCGGCGCATTCGCGGCAATAACCGGCCAACACACGGGACGATCGGTCAAGGACAAGTTTATCGTAAAGGACTCCGTGACGGAGCCCATCGTCTGGTGGGATAATTCTCAGTCCATGTCGCCGGAACATTTTGAAATTCTTTATCAAGATTTTCTCGATTATGCCGACGGCAAAGAGCTTTTTGTTCAGGATTTGTATGCGGGTGCAGATTCAAATTATCGATTGTCGACCCGGATTTACACCGAGTTGGCCTGGCATGCGCTTTTCATCCGTCATTTGCTCCGGGTTCCTCCAAAAGAAGATTTGGGAAATTTTGCTCCGGAATTTACGATTGTAAATCTGCCGAACTTCAAAGCTGATCCGGAACGGCATGGGGTCGCCTCGGAAACGGCCATCGCCTGTGATTTTTCACGCGGACTGGTCTTGATTTGCAATACATCCTATGCAGGAGAAACTAAAAAATCGGTTTTTTCCTATCTCAACTACATCCTCCCGCAAAGAAAAGTCCTTCCCATGCATTGCTCAGCCAATGAAGGACCTGACAAGGATTCGGCAATATTTTTCGGTCTGTCGGGAACCGGAAAGACGACCTTGTCCTCAGATCCTAAGCGCGAATTGCTGGGAGACGATGAACACGGCTGGTCCGATAACGGCATCTATAATTTCGAAGGCGGGTGCTATGCAAAGACGATCAAGTTATCTGAAGAAGCAGAACCAGAAATATACGCGGCATCAAACCGCTTCGGAACGGTCTACGAGAATGTCATTCTGGACAAGCAAACAAGGATTCCGGACTTCGATGACGGCACTCTGACCGAGAACACCCGTTCCGCCTATCCGATGGCCTATATTCCGAATGCAAGTCAAACGGCAACGGCCGGACATCCCAAAAACATTATCATGCTGACCGCCGACGCTTTCGGTGTATTGCCGCCCATTGCCAGGCTCACTCCCAGCCAGGCAATGTATCATTTTCTTTCCGGATATACCGCAAAAGTCGCCGGGACAGAAAAAGGTCTCGTTGGTGTCGAAGCAACATTCTCGACCTGTTTTGGAGCACCATTTATTCCCCTCCATCCTACTGTCTATGGCAACATGCTACGGGAACTCATCGCCGATCATCACGTTGACAGCTGGCTCGTAAATACCGGATGGACCGGAGGAGCCTATGGTGTCGGCTCCCGAATGCCTATCAAAGAAACACGCCGGCTGGTGAATGCCGCTCTGGACGGCTCGCTCAGCCAGGTTGAAATGCGAACGGATCCTGTTTTCGGTTTCCAGGTTCCCCAATCTGTCGAAGGTGTGGATTCCTCTATTCTGGATCCGCGTCAGACCTGGACCGATAAATCAGCCTATGATGAACAGGCACGAAATCTGGTACGCATGTTTTCGGAGAATTTCGAAAAATTCGAAAGTCAGGTGGATTCGGATGTTATTTCCGCCGCTCCGAATCTCGTCGCGGCTGAATAGTCTCAGGATCTACGCAGTTATTCATCGAAGCAGAGAAGACTAGAAAATACGATTGCAGATCGCGGGTTGCGGCTGTAATGAAATATGTATGCCAATAGGACGCCCTCATTCAAAAAAAGGAATCGTTGCAGCCGGCCACGAGGAAACTGCCAAGGCGGCAGCGGAAATTCTCAGTGACGGCGGAAACGCTTATGACGCAGTTGTCGCTGCTCTCGTTGCCTCGTGCATACCTGAAACGGTTCTCGCATCGCTAGGCGGCGGCGGCTTTCTCATGGCCAGGCGCGCAGACGATCCCGTCCCGCGGCTTTATGATTTTTTCGCGCAAACACCTAAACGCAAACTCGAACTGACAGACTCACTTGAGTTTTTCGGCATCGAGGCGGATTTCGGACCCGCAACACAGGAATTCCATATCGGCGCAGCATCCGCGGCCGTCCCAGGTTTGATCCCCGGAATATTCCATATTCATCGCGAACTATGCTCACTGCCCCTTCAGAGGATATTTGAACCAGCGGTCCGACTTGCCCGGGAAGGTGTTCCGGTGACGGAATTTCACGCTTATCTATTTACAATTATCACACCCATTCTGACGGCGACCGAAAAATCCAGGAACTATTTCTGCAAAGATGGACGGATCATGCAAGCCGGTGACGTTTACCGGAACCCGGAACTGGCCAATACGCTCGAACAACTGGTGAGAGAAGGTCTTGCATTTTTCACCCACGGGGAATTGGGTCAAGCCATCGCTGCACAATCGGACCATGGCAAAGGGCATTTGACTCTTACAGATCTGCAAGATTACAAGGTGATCGAACGCGCGCCCCTGATCTGCGACTACAAGGGGCATGAAATAGCCTTTAATCCGGCGCCGGCGGCAAGTGGTCCGCTCATTGCCTTTGGACTCAACCTGTTCCAAAAGCTACGGCCGGACTATTCGGAACCAACACCTTTAGAGCTAGCCCTGATCCTTTCGGAAACCAATGCTTTCCGAAAAAAGCAAAACCAATATGCTCCGGATCAATTTGATCGGGAACTGAGCGATCATCTGTCCAGGATCAAATCTCACTGGAGTTTTTCCCGGGGGACAACCCACATCAGTGTCATCGATGGTGACGGCAATGCTGCAGCCGCGACTGTTTCAAACGGCGAGGGTAATGGAAACATAGTTGCCGATTTCGGGATCATGCTCAACAATATGCTTGGCGAAGAAGACATAAATCCCGAAGGATTCCACAACTGGCCATTGAATTCGCGGCTTTCAACCATGATGTCCCCGACCCTGATTACACAGGCCAATACCAACAAGCTGATAGCACTTGGATCAGGGGGCTCAAATCGTATTCGAACAGCTATTCTTCAGGTCATATTCAATCTGATCGACGGTCAGATGAACATAGCAGATGCTGTATCAGCTCCGCGTCTGCATCTGGAACGGGACGGTAAGCTCAGTCTGGAGCCGACATTCAGGGATGCCGACAAGGAGCACTTGCTTCAGGAATTCTCCAATTCCGAAGTCTGGCCCAAGCCAAACATGTTTTTTGGTGGTGTCCACACTGTCAGCATGGAAAAGGATGGAAAATTGGATGGTGCCGGTGATCTCCGGCGCGCCGGCTTTCATATCAAAGTTTAGAACTCGCATGTATCAGGCGATCAATGGATTCAGGAAAAACTGAAACCGTTTTCAGGCGCTGCCAAAGCAACAGGTGCTAGTGAGCTTCATCCCAGTTGTCGGCTGAGCGCGCATCCACCTTCAAGGGGATCGAAAAATCAACGGATGGATGCGGCGCATTTTCCATCACACCAGAAACAACCTTGATCGTCTTATCAATTTGCTTGTCCGGGACTTCAAAAATGAGTTCATCGTGAACCTGAAGCAACATTGTCGCTTTGAGTTTTTCATTCATGAGTTCATCGGGAATGCGCACCATCGCCCGGCGAATTATGTCTGCCGCTGAGCCCTGAATGGGAGCATTGATTGCGGCGCGTTCAAAAAAACTTCGACGTTGCGGATTTTTTGTATTGATTTCGGGGTAGTGAATTTTGCGCCCAAATATCGTGGAAACATACCCCTGAGCATGGGCTTCACTTTTGGTCGTTTCCATATAGTCCCGTATGCCTGGAAATCTCTCGAAATATGTCTTGATATAGTCACCAGCCTCGGTTCTTGATATTCCCAGTTGATTGGCCAGCCCGAAGGCAGAAATACCGTAGATTATGCCAAAATTTATGGCTTTGGCGCGCCGGCGGATGCTTGGATCCATATCTTTCAACGGCACCGAAAACATCTCGGAGGCCGTCATGGCATGAATATCCAGCCCGTCTTCAAACGCCTGTTTCAGATTTCCAATATCCGCTATGTGCGCCAGGACCCGCAATTCGATTTGACTGTAGTCGGCGGAGATGAGTTTCTTCCCCTTTTCTGAAACAAAAGCCGTTCGAATTTGCCGACCCTCCGCGGTCCTGACGGGAATGTTCTGGAGGTTAGGATCTGTCGAGGCAAGACGACCAGTCGTCGTGGCTGCCATGGCATAGGAGGTATGAATGCGACCCGTATCCGGATGAATAAAAGTTGGCAGCGCATCCGTATAGGTACTTTTCAGTTTGGCCAGTCCCCGCCAATCGAGAACACGTTGTGGAAGATCGTGTCCTTTCGTCGCCAGATCTTCCAACACATCGGCACCTGTCCCCCAGGCACCAGTTTTGGTTTTCTTTCCACTTTCAATACTGAGCTTGTCAAACAATATCTCGCCCAGTTGCTTAGGACTGGCAACATTAAACTTCTCGCCGGCGAGTTCGTAAATTTCTGCTTCGAGCCCGGCCATGGTCTGGGCAAAGCTGCCGGACAAGCGTGAAAGGATGCTTCGGTCAACTGTAATCCCGGCATTTTCCATGTCGATCAGGATCGCGACGAGAGGTCTCTCCAGGGTCTCATAGACCGTCATCATTTTTTCAGCCGCCAGTCGCGGTTTTAATATCGTCCAGAGCCGCAGCGTGACGTCGGCGTCTTCTGCGGCATATTTGGCAGCTTCAACGATGGGGATTTGATCGAACGTCAGCTGGGATTTCCCCGAACCTGCGATGTCTTTGAACTTGATACATGTGTGATCAAGATGGCGACTAGCCAGATCGTCCATACCATGACCGCCTTTTCCCGCATCGAGCGCATAAGACATGAGCATAGTATCGTCGATGGGCTGAACATTGACTTTATACTGTTTCAACAGCAAACCATCGTATTTCAGGTTTTGTCCGATTTTCAGAATGGACGGGTCTTCCAGCAACGGCTTTATCTGCTTCAGCGCCTGTTGTGGTGGAATTTGATCGACTTGCTCCACACCGTCGAGGTCAAGCCCGTCAACAGCACGATGGGCCAGAGGAACATAACAAGCCCTTCCCGGCTTCGTTGCCATCGAAAATCCGACCAGCTCGGCCTGCATGGCATCGAGCGACGTCGTTTCCGTATCGAATGCGAAGTAACCCCTGTCATAGGCTTCATCGATCCACACTTGCAACTGCTCGCTCGTCGATACGGTTTCGTACTTATTCGTGTCGATCGGGATACTCAGCAATTGAGAATGTCGCAGGGCCGATAAATCCGCCGGCGTCGCCTTTCCATTATTGGAATCCTTGCCAGAATTCTTTTTGTCCGTTTTTTTGACGGACGATCCGACAGACTTCTCCAACGGTTCGGGTGCTTCAACCCCGAGAGTTTCTGCAATTCGGCGCGTCAGTGTATTGAATTCCATTTCGCGCATAAATGTGAGGAGTGTTGTGGCTTCCGGATCTTCAACACCCAGCTTGTCAATGGAATATTCAACGGGAACATTCTGATCCAGGGTCACAAGCTCTCGGCTGATTCGTGCCAGATCGGCAAATTCAATAAGATTTTCCCGGCGTTTTTTTTGTTTGATTTCCTCGGCACGATCCAGGAGCGTGTCCAGATCTCCATACTCATCGATTAGCAAAGCGGCGGTTTTGACACCGATGCCCGGAACGCCTGGAATGTTGTCGGTACTGTCGCCGGCCAGAGACTGGACGTCGATAACCTTGTTGGGTTTGACGCCAAATTTCTCAACAACTTCGGATTCTCCGATTCGCCGACTCTTCATCGTGTCATGCATCAATACGCCGGGCCGGACCAGCTGCATGAGGTCCTTGTCGGACGATATGATCGTAACGTCACCACCGGCTTCGACAGCTTCGCGGGCATAGGTCGCAATCAAATCGTCCGCTTCATAACCATCTTGTTCGATACAGGCTACGTTAAACGCCTTAACAGCCTGACGTATAATGGAAAATTGGGGAATGAGATCTTCCGGTGCTGGCGGTCTCTGGGCTTTATATTCGGGATAAATTTCTGTTCGGAAATTCTCTCTCGCGGCATCGAAAATAACGGCGACATGGGTCGGTTTCTCTGCTTCCTTGGAGTCCTGGAGTAACTTCCAAAGCATCTGGCAGAATCCATGTACGGCCCCCACAGGTATTCCATCCGAAGGCCGTGTCAACGGTGGAAGAGCGTGATAGGCACGAAATATGTAACCAGAACCGTCGATGAGAAACACATGACTTTTCTTGTCGACGGTCAACGAGGAACCGGGAACAAAATTTTCAACGGTTTTTTTCGTTTTCGAAGCTTTCTTCTTGTTCATTTAATTCACTGTAAGCAGCTCGGTTTCGATTACAAGAGATTGAAGCGCCAATCCTGTCAGAAATGTTCCGGTCAACCAGATTCCATCGCGAATACTGACCATTCGATTGTCGTCGACATGCAAATTTGTGGTAATCGGCAATTACGATTCCAGATTTCACAAATTGTAGTTTAATATGCAAGGCAATTGTATTGTCCAGTCTTTAAATCCAGGAAGTCAGTCGTGGTTCCAATAGACGGAGTCATTTTTTGGAAAACCAGTTTGACATATGGCTAAACCGGCTGAATCTCGATCAATATGCGGAAATTTTTCGTGAGAATGATATTGATTTTGATTCAATCCGATTGTTGTCCGACGCCGATCTCAAAGCATTGGGCCTGTCACTTGGACATCGGCGGCGGTTGCTGGCGGCTGTCGCTGATCTTGAAACTTCATCTTCACCCCCTTCTACCGGATCGGATATTTCTGCTCCGGCAGACGTTTCACTGGGGGAACGCCGGCAACTCACGGTCATGTTCTGCGATATTGTCGGGTCCACTCGTCTGGCTCAGAAAATCGATCCCGAAGATTTGCGCGAAATCATACTCCAGTTCCAGAACTCCGTTGTTGCCGCCGCAAATAAATACGGTGGCTTCGTCGCCAAATTCCTAGGCGATGGTGCCTTGTGTTATTTCGGCTGGCCCCGGGCCTTTGAAGATCAGGCAGAACGCGCCGTGCGAGCCGCGTTAGACGCCCTCGGTGACATTCAATCCATCAGCACACAACAAAAGCAAAAATTGCGGGTCCGTATTGGTATCGAAACCGGCGAAGTTGTGATCGGCGATCTCATTGGCAGTTCTTCGACCGAGGAACGGGCTATCGTTGGCGAAACCCCCAATCTGGCGTCCCGACTGCAAAGCTCAGCCAAAGCTGGACAGATCGTCATCGGCCCGGTGTCTCGGGACTTGCTTGGGACAACATTCGAACTCAGGGATAACGGCCCGCAAAAGCTCAAGGGATTTGCTGAACGGGTTAACACCTGGCAGGTGTTGCGGGAAAGCGATGCTGAGAGCCGTTTTGACGCCATAAGGGGAATACAGTCTTCTCCCATAACCGGCCGCGAACTCGAGCTTAATTTGCTTAATCAAAGTTGGGAAATGGTTCAAAATGGAGAAGGCCAAACGGTTCTGGTTTCAGGTGAAGCCGGTATGGGAAAATCAAGACTGATCTCCGAATTTTCCGGTCAATTTTCCGACGTAGCCGAAGTTTTCCGGTTCCAGTGCGCGCCACTTCACATCAACAACGCCTTTTTACCCATAAAGCAATATCTCAGGTTAAATGCACATATCCTGCAAACAGATCCGGACGAAATAAAATTTGGGAAGCTGAGAGAATTTCTTGACGGACTTCCAACAGAACAATCTAAATCCGTCCCCATATTCAATCGACTGCTCGATATCAATATTACGCATGAGCTCACTCAATCCGAACATACGCCGGGGCAATTTCGTGATGAGGTCGTGCAAAATACGACACGCCTGATAACTGAGAAGGCTTCCGACGGCCCGGTCATGGTAATTGTCGAGGATACGCATTGGGCAGACCCATCGACACGTCAGTTTATCAAGCATCTCGCCAATAAGATTCCTGATCATCGGATTTTACTACTCATATCCTATCGTCCGGAAGACAAATCCAACTGGAAGGATGTCAATGCGCAATTGAGCCTGGAACTCGAAGGACTGGGTACGAATGAAGCCCTGACAGTGGTGAAAGCCATATCTGTAGGTCAACTGAATGATCCGGTAGTTGAACAAATAATCAGCCGTTCCGATGGTAACCCGCTGTGCCTGGAAGAACTGACCAAAACTCTGCTCGATTCCAGTCAACCAAATGAGGACGTTTCCAATGAGGCCCTGATCCCGGCAACCCTTCAGTCCTCGCTAATCGCCAGACTAGACCAGCTCAATGCGGCCAGGGAAGTGGCTCAGATCGGCGCTGTCATAGGACAGAGTTTCAGATTTGATATTTTGAAAAAGGTCTCGGATAAACCCATTGACGAAATTATGCATTCCATGGATCAACTTGTCAGTTCGGGATTGATCCATCGTCGTGATCACAATGAAAATACTATCTTTGTGTTTAAGCATGCTCTTGTCCACGACGCGGCCTACTCAACGATCTTGCGTGCAAGAAGAAGAGTACTTCATCTCCAGATCGTCGAAATTCTGGAACGCGAAGGCGA
>JBPCWG010000336.1:0-5827 GCA_051009705.1 Methyloligellaceae bacterium
TTCTTGGGTATCTCGGGGCCGGGGTCCTGATAGGTCCTTTTGGAATTGGATTGATTTATTCGGTCTATGATGTCGAGAATATTTTGCACATCGCAGAATTTGGTATTGTTCTGCTGCTATTCATCATCGGACTGGAATTAAGGCCCCTGCGACTGTGGTCCATGCGCCAGGCCGTATTCGGACTTGGAGGGGCGCAAGTGAGCCTGACCGCGATTGTCCTGACAATTTGCGGTTTTCTCCTCGGGCTCTCGCTGAAGCAGGCAATATTTGTCGGCCTTGCTCTGTCCCTTTCATCGACAGCGTTTGCTTTGCAAATTCTGGAGGAAAAAGGCGAGTTACAAATGCGTCATGGTCGTCTGGCCTTTTCGATATTGCTGTTTCAGGACCTTGCCGCGATACCGATGATTGCTATGGTGCCACTGTTTATTCCCGCCGGTGTCGAATCCGGAACAGATTTCAGCCCCTGGTTTGCCGTGTGGGCGATTGCAACGATACTTTTTATAATCGTTGTCGGCAGATTTTTGCTCAATCGCATTTATCGGATTGTTGCTGCAACGAAAGTCAAGGAAGCAATGACCGCCAGCGCCTTGCTGACTGTAGTCGGTGTTGCACTCCTTATGCAGTATGCCGGCCTTTCCGCCGCTCTGGGTGCCTTTATAGCCGGTGCGCTCCTTGCCGATTCTGAATATCGTCACGAAATCGAAGCCAATATTGCTCCTTTTGAGGGCCTGCTACTGGGTCTGTTTTTTACAGCTATCGGAATGAATCTGAACCTGCACCTGCTCATCCAGGAACCCCTGAAAATACTCATTCTTGTCGCCCTCGTGCTCGGTGTCAAAATTGCGATTATTTACGGTCTCGGCCGCTCGCAGAAGCTAGACAGCAGGGGCGCACGGCGGTTGGCAATTTCTGTATCCCAGGACGGAGAATTTGCATTTGTGCTTCTGACATCCGCGGTTGCACTCAGTGTCTTGGAACCGGAATTGGCGGCCTTGATTTCGGTTGTTGTAACTCTGACCATGATCTCAACACCGGTTCTACTGGCCGTGGATGACCTGTTTAAACCGAAACAAGTCGCGTCAAACGAGAACTACGATGAGATGCCGGAAGATTCAGGACATGTCATTATTGCCGGCTTCGGAAGGTTCGGACAGATTGTGGCCCGCATACTTAGCGCCAAGCGGATTTCGTTTACGGCACTGGACAGTAATTCCGAACGTGTCGATTTTATAAAGAGGTTCGGCTCCAAGATTTACTATGGCGATCCTGCCCGACCAGATATTCTGCGTGCCGCAAAAGCAGATCAGGCGAAGTGTTTCATTCTGGCTATTGATGATGTGGACGATTCGCTGAAAGTCGCAGGTGCCGTCAGGCACAGTTATCCGGACATACCAATATATGCACGCGCGCGCGACAGGCAGCATGTGCACAGGCTTATGGATCTCGGCGTGCAGGTCGTATTCAGGGAAACTTTCTATTCGGCCCTCAAGCTTTCCCAGGGGGTTCTCGTCGAGTACGGCCTTAAAGAAAGTGAAGCAGAACGGCTGGTCGAGACGTTTCGTGCGCACGACCAAAAAAGACTTTACGACGACTATGAGCACTTCACTGACGTTGAAAAACTGAGATTACAAGCCAAGAAGTCTGCCCAGGAACTCGAAGATCTCTTTGAACAAGATTTGCAGGAGCAATTACTGGATGAATTGAACAAGGAGAATTCGTAGAGTTAGTAATTAGCAACTAGATAGTGGCCTCGCTCACACCCTTCTCATACTAGTGGTCAATGTTCTTTTTTGCCATATTTTCCAACCAGTATCGAAACACGGCGACTTCTGATTTGTTGGCATTGTCTTTCGAACAAATTGAATAGTAGGCGAAAAGGTTAGACACCGACAATTCAAATGGCTTGACGAGCCGACCGGCAGCAATGTCATCCTGAACAAGTACACTCCGCCCAAGAACGATACCCTGTCCCTCAATAGCCGCTTCTATGGCCATGGCGGAAGTGCTGAATCTTGTACCTCGTGTCGCTTCGACCCCGGTCGCACCGGCCGCTTCCAGCCACATGGTCCAGTCTGGAAATGTTGTGTGGAATCGGACGCCTTCATTGGTGTAATGCATGTAGCCCTCATCGTGAATGAGATCGAAATTGGCGAGATCGTCAGGGGAATTCAGCGGTCGATTCTTCCCTAACAGCGAAGGGCTGCACACAGGAAAAGCCGTTTCCGGGAAGAGATAGTCAACATGATATCCGGCATAATGTCCGGGGCCGAAACGAACGACAATGTCGACATCATCATTGGTTAGGGCTTCTTCGGTTGCATCTTTTAACAATGGGGCGGCGGCGACCCGAACGTCTATGTCCGGATTCTCCTTTTTGAAGTCGGCTATGCGCGGGATGAGCCATTTCATTGCGAACGATCCGGCACTACCGACAGTCAGTTGCTTGCGGCGATCCATTGAACGAAGCTGATCGGACACCATAAAAATCTTATTGAAAGCATCGCTCAGGGAGGGAACCATAAGACGCCCGGCATCAGTCAGTTGAAGCTTACGCCTTGATGGCTGAAACAGTTTTAGCTCATAAAAATCTTCAACGGCTTTGATTTGGTGGCTGACCGCAGACGGTGTTACATTCAGCTCTTTCGCGGCTTTGGTGACACTCATATTGCGGGCAGTCGCTTCGAAAGCACGCAGGGCATTTAATGGAGGTAGGTTTTTCATAGCAGTATTTATATTACAATTACTAAATAAAAAAATGAAAATATATCATTTGTTAGAATTATTCAAGCATCCTATAATTTTCCCAATAGACAGGTAGTCTAAATTAAGTTCGACCAACGGACGCAATAGCTCGAAAGAGTGCGAAGAAACAGCTGTGGGTTTCCACGACGAATTTTGACTTTTTTTTGGGTCTCTCTTCGCGTATGAAGTGGGCAGTCAATCAAAATTTGACCGGATATCAGGTAGAGAAGTCACTTCCAATTCCACACCACGATATCCAACTGAGAGAAGAGACGAAATTGAACGAATAAATAAACAAGTACTGCGTTTCCCCTGCAAACGTCAGACGGTGCCACCTTCCCGAAAACAGAACAGAATTTGTAATGCTTCAACGTCAGTCCGAGAATCTGGAATCTTTGTGCCCATCCCCAAATCCAAAAGTAAGTGCATCGGGCTTCGCGGTTCCCGATGGTGCATGTGACAGTCACTTCCATGTTTTCGGGCCAAGAACAATGTATCCGTATCAGGATTCGAGGGATTACACACCTCCGGATGCCTCTTTAAAATCTGTCCGGAAAATGCATCAGATCCTCGGAATTCAGAGAGGCGTGATTACCCAGCCGAGTGTTTACGGGACGGATAACCGAGCAACGCTGGACGCCGTGGTATCGGATCCGGAGAATCTGCGTGCAGTTGTTGCCTTGCAAACCACGGTGACGGATAAGGAAATCGAAGGGTTTCATGCACAGGGAGTTCGAGGATTTCGTCTGAACTTTGTCGATAAGGGAGGGCTGCCGTTCGATAGTGCGTCCAAAATAAAGAGTTTTTCCAGCAGACTTAGTGACCTTGGGTGGCATTTGGAGGTCCTGCTGAAAGTCGACCAGTATTCTGAGCTGAAAGATGTATTTTCTGAGTTCCCGATCCCGGTCGTTTTTGGCCACAAGGGATATATGAAAACCGGGCAGGGTCTTGAACACACGGGTTTCCGGGATCTCCTGGATTTATTGGAAAGCGGACATATCTGGATCAAACTCACAGGCGCTTACAGGATAACGGCCCGCACCGAACCCCCCTACGATGATGTCGTTCCCTTTGCAAAAAAACTCATCGAAACCAGGTCTGACCGACTATTGTGGGGTTCAGACTGGCCACACCCTCACCATTACCAGCAAATGCCCAGTGACACTTATCTGCTCGACCAGCTGTTGGATTGGACAGACGACGAGGCAGTGATCCGGAAAATACTGGTCACTAATCCCGAGTCATTGTACGGGTTCTAGAGTGCGGACCTTAACTCGGTGTGCGAAATTGATTAGATAACCCAAACCTTAAGCCGTTGCCAATTGATCGGCAGAATTCATGCTGAAATCGATCGCTTCCAGGTCTTGAATCAGGTTTTTCGCGTCTTCTTCAGATAATTCCACAAGCGGTGGTCGCACTTTGGCCCAGGAAGGATCACTTCGCATATTTGCGATCAATACTTTGAGCGCGGGGACCAATGTGTACTTTTGTATGGTTTTCCTGACAAGAGTAATACGGTTCTGAAGATCGTCGGCTTCATCGGTTTGCCAGTTTGTAAAGACGTTTCGTATGCCGGCGGGATTGGCATTACCGGTCGCAGTAATACATCCGGCACCGCCATTGCGCAGTGTATCCAGCAGAAAGACTTCTGAGCCGGCAAATGTTTCAAACCCCGGAAACTCGGTGAGGACGGCTTTAGTATTTTCCCAGTCGCCGGAGCTGTCCTTCAAGCCTACAACAGTCTTGGGATATTGCTTTAACAGCATGGAAATCAGCGACAGGCTGATTGGAACCTGTGCGACAGGCGGAATATGGTAGAGATAAATCTTGAGTGCATCACTGCCGATTCTGTCGATTACAGTCGCAAAGGCCTTAAACAGCCCCTCGTCACTGACGCCTTTGTAATAAAACGGCGGCAACATCAGACAACCGCCGCAACCGAGATTCACCGCGTGCTGGGTCAGTACGAGACTGTCCTCAATGGAACAGGCTCCTGTACCCGGCATCAGTTTACGCGCCGAGATAGCGGCTTCGACGAGTTCGTCCAACAAGGTCATGCGCTCGGTAAGACCCAATGAGTTCGCTTCACTGGTTGTGCCGAACACGGCCAACCCGTCCGCGCCCTGTTCTAACAGCCATTTGCAGTGCTCGACAAATGCGCCTTTGTCGGGTGATAGATCTGTTCCAAATGGGGTCAATGCTGGAACGAGAACACCGCTAAAATTTTTTTCAGTCATAGGCGTTTCCTCCGATTTTTAAGGGCGCGTCTCTGAGGCGGGATTGATTGTATCTGGTGATTGAGATGAATTGATTGTTCAGTTTGCACCATAGTACAAAAAGTCGGGAGGGTAAATTACCTAAACGTCAAGTCATCTGCGCTTGGCACCGGTTCGAGTGCTGACCAGAGCGCTATTGTGAGCTGATAGTCCCCAGAGAATGCCGGCTACGGCAAAATAGGATCGCCAATGATCCGTATCGATGATGAAGCCCATGAGCATGTAACAGATAATTGCCGAAAAGTGGGTGATCGCTGACAGGATTGTCGCCGGGGTTGCGTTCATCACCAGGGAAAAACCCTGGTTTAAAGTCAACAGAACGAACAGCATGTACATTGTTCCGCCAAACCATCCGGAGAGAAGCGTGAGTTTCAAATAAACATTATGGGGATCAAGAGGCAGCAGCTGCTTCAGGTCGGCCTTTCCGTACCCAAGCGGATTTTCGACAAAAAGAGTCAAACTCTTCACCTGGTTCGAAAATCGGCCACTGGGTCCGGCATCGTAGCTTTGCAACAGAGAACTTCTCTGACCAAGTAGACCGGTGACGCTTTCGTGGTTCGCAACATAAAGGAGTGAGGCTGCCAGAGCCATCATAAGCAGCATACATCGCCCCAGAAATCGAACTCTAATACGGGAATAAATCGGCGAAGCAAACAGAAACAGGAGGCAGAGTCCCAGGGAAAATGTCAGGCCGAGCCAGGCACCACGTGAAAAGCTCAAAAATAATCCGGCGGAAATGCAGATAAAGCCGCAGCCCCATATCATTGCGCGTGAGGATCGCACGGTCATAAATTTAAGGAAGCAATAAA
>JBPCWG010000337.1:0-8007 GCA_051009705.1 Methyloligellaceae bacterium
CTTTTGACCGGTTTTCCGGAAAATTATTTCCGGGACAAAGATCGCACACTTTGATCCGGAACTCCTGATTAAATAATATCAGCCGGTGAAATTCAGGTGGATTGTCCCTGAGCGGGGACATCGGGATCAGACATGGATCTCAACTCTGATCTCAACTCTGATCTCAATTTTGATCTCAACTTTCCTGGAATTCAGCTCTGAATTCATCGGTTTCAATTAATAATATGCGACAAATTGACACATTTGTGTCTGTGTTCCGAAGCTTGTTTTTTGCTGAACTCCGCAAAATATTTGGTTAACGCTTAACAATAATTCTACTTACTTTCGATCGATTGGTAGAATTTATTGATTTAATGCGTTAGCTGGATAGACTACATGATTGTTAGATATAGCAACTTTAGCAGCATGGAAGTTGAGTCGGGGATTATACGGGGTCCAATTTACAAATTGTCACAATCTCGCATAGTTTTTGGTTCATCATCTTGCAGAGAATACAGTTCCCTGCGGAACGCTCAGGTCCGCCGCATCTCCTGGGTCCGTGGGGTTTTGACCGGCTGAGGAACGGCTTGAGTGGCCTCCTCGTTGACGCCGCTACTCAGCAGGTCACCAGGTCAAATGGCCAACGCCCTCTTTGGTCCGTTTGGCTTGAACCCAGTCTCGCAACTTATTCGGACATACCCCGCTACCGAATGGTTGCGGGACTGGACACTAAATCTCATAAAATTAGAATGTATAACCATTCTGAACAACCGCCCCCATGCCGGTTGATTAGAAATTCTGGTTGATTAGAACAAGTTACAAATTAATAACAATTTCGTTGTTCAGGTAACGTGTAAGGCTGGTTCCCATAACCTGCACCTGAAGTTTCTCCCCGAGGGGCGCACTACTTGATTTTTGCTTCTTTGAATTCAACATGTTTGCGCGCAATAGGATCATACTTTTTGATCGCCATTTTCTCCGTCATGGTACGCGCGTTTTTCTTGGTCACGTAATAAAATCCGGTGCCAGCACTGCTGACCAACTTAATTTTTTGTGTCGTCGGCTTTGCCATCGATTATTCCTAATCCATCCTCTTCAATTCTTGCAAAGAGAATTGTTCAGGAAGCCGCTATTGTCAAGACTTGGGAGGCAAACTTATCAGGCGGCGGCGGAAACCGTTACTTGCCATGTAGTAAAATGGCACCGGTGCCTGGCTGTCCAGTTCTCCATTGCCATCCAGTCGGTTGCGCAGATCATTCAGGATGGTTTTGGTAATCGGTGGTATATCCAGGTCGAGGGCCTGTTTTATGGAGAGCCAGTGGAGATCGAGGAGTTCGCCGTCTTCAAGCCCCGTCTCGACGGCGATATGATCAGCCGACACACAGAAAAAGCGCGTATCGTAACGGCGACGGCGTTTTGGCGGCGTTATCGCGCGCGCAAAAAATTTCAGATTTCCTAAATCCGGGCTGATCCCGTGGGCAAGAAAATTCTGCCAGACCGTTGACCTTGAGGACTGAGGTTGAGCAACCGGCTTGCCGATGACCAGACCGGTTTCCTCGAAGGTTTCCCGGATCGCCGCCAGGGCGATGGCCCGGGCCCGGTTCTCACTGGCTCGGCCTTTCATAGCGATGAGAAGCTGTTCCCGAGTGACTGGATCCAGGTCACTATCTATTCTAACGCGGCTGTCTGCGCTATCGACGCGTCCACCGGGAAATACAAACTTGTTGGGCATAAATTTGTGCCCGGGATGGCGGCGCCCCATGAGCAATTGAATCTGTCTTCTGTGCTTGCGGAGAATGATCAGCGTGGACGCGTCTTTCGGCCTAATGGTCGGATAAGACGGAACGGGATCTGGAGGCCGAGGCATGAGAGTGTATTCGTCACTCAGCTGTTTCTTTCCCATCCCGAATTATTCTCCGATTGGGATGGGGTCCGCACTGTCCTCAGTGCCGCCGAAACCGTGCATATACAAGGCCCATTGCCAGCCGACAATGGCGCCCTTTGATATTGGCAGGAAAATAAGGCTCAGGAGTAACGACAGAGGAAACCAGAGCAGGGCATGGATCAGGTAGGAAGGCTGAAATGCCACTTCTACGGCCAGAACCAGAGAAACTACAATATGACCGACGATGAATATGGTGACATAGGGCGGTGCGTCATCGGCCCGATGATGATGTAGCTCCTCGCCACAGTGCGCGCAACTATCCTGAACTTTCAGATAATTCGAAAACAAATGGCCAATACTGCAGTTGGGGCAGCGCAACCGCATTCCTCTGAGTAACGCTGATCCAAAGGCGCGTGGTGGACGGTTCAGGGGCGCGTTGCGGGAATTCTCATATGTTGTGGAATCGCTCATGATTTGGAATATAGGTGACCCCGGAACATTGCGGAAGACCTTGTTCTCGTTTTCGTCAAATTGACGCATCTACCTGCGACGGGATTTACGTCGGGGCTTACCGGGTTTGTTCGTTTTTTTTCCCTTGTTTCGGGTAATCCTGCCACTGGTTTTTATGGTCGCTCGCCCTTCCGAAAGCATGGTGAAGCGCAGAGCCCCGGCGCTGGGCACGGCCTCGACGAGTCGGACTTCGACCTTGTCTCCGAGGCGGAATCCAATGCCCGTTTTTTCTCCAATCAGGGACTGGCTGTTCTCATCGTAAATAAAGTAATCCTGGCCAAGTGTGGAAATGGCAATAAAGCCGTCGGCGCCACTTTTATGCAGGCGGATAAACAGGCCGCTTTTGGTGACGCCGGAAATGTTGGCTGAAAAACTCTCTCCGATCTGGTCCGCGTGATAGGCTGCAATTAATCGATCGTGGGTTTGGCGCTCCGCCGCCATGGCCCGGCGTTCGGTCTGGGAAATATGTTCGGATATCTCTTCAAGGCGCTCTATTTCCCGGTCCGACAATCCGTCATTGCCGAGCCCGAGGCCCGAGATCAGGGCGCGATGGACAATGAGATCCGCATAGCGACGAATTGGCGAGGTAAAATGGGCGTACCTCCTGAGGTTCAGCCCGAAGTGTCCGTAATTTTTTTCCGCATATTCCGCCTGAGACTGTGAACGCAGAACAACTTCACTGACCAGTTCGGAATTCTCGCTGCCGCGGGAATCCTGTAATATCCGGTTGAATGGTTCCGGCTTGTCCATATTCAGGGATTTGTGCGAAATTTTCAGCGTATCCAGGAGCCGCCCCAGACTGACAAGTTTTTCCCGTGAGGGCGGCGCGTGTACCCGGTAGATGAGGGGGGATTTTTTTCGCTCAAGCGTTTCAGCGGCCGCGACATTCGCCTGGATCATGAACTCCTCGATAAGTCGGTGAGCGTCCAGTCTCTCCGGTGTGGTGATGGCTGATACCCGCCCCTTGTCATCCAGGATGATCTTGCGCTCCGGCAGGTCCAGATCCAGTGGCGCGCGTTTTTTGCGTGCTTTTTCCACGGCCCTATAAGCCTGCCAAAGAGGCTGTAACACGGATTTGTAGATTTCCCCTGGCACTGAATTCGGCGTTTTGTCCATAGCAGCCTGGGCTTCTTCATAGGACAGCTTGGCGGCTGATCGCATCAGGCCCCGGATAAATTCGTGACGAATTTTTTTACCGGTTTTGTCGAACACCATCTTCGCCGTTAGGCAGGAGCGATCCACGCCTTCCTTGAGAGAGCATAAATCATTGGATAGTTCCTCCGGCAGCATGGGGACGACACGATCGGGGAAGTATACGGAATTGCCGCGTTTCTCCGCCTCGCGGTCGATGGACGTTCCCGGTCGGACGAAATGGGCGACATCGGCGATGGCCACGTACACGACCCAGCCATTTTCGTTGTTCGGATCATCGTCAGGGGCAGCCCATACGGCGTCATCATGATCCCTTGCATCCGACGGATCAATAGTGATGAAAGGAATATGACGCAGATCCGTGCGCTCCCGGGGACGGGGCGATTTCAGATTTTTCAGTTCCTCTGTTATGCGCTCGGAAAATTCGTGTGGCAGGCCGGCACTGTGGATGGCGATCAGGCTGATGGCTCCCTGATCATCCGGATTTCCAAGAGCAGAAAGAACACGGGCTTTTGCCAGGCCAAAGCGGCCGGCTTTCTGAATTTCAAAGGTGACGAGTTCGCCGTCTTTGGCCCCCCCTTCATCTCCCTTGGCTACAGTCCATTCCCGCAATTGTTTCTTGTCAATGGGATCGATGATACCGCCACGGCCTCTTACATTTCGGTATATGCCCAGTAGATGCACGCGGTTGCGCGGAAGTTTCTTGATGATCGAAGCCTGATAAACATAACCTTCGGCAATCTGTGGGTCGGCCTTCTGTATGCGGCACAGGGCGCGATCGCCAATTCCGATCGTGCCCGCCCGACTGGATTTGCCGCCGCCTTGCTGAATCAGGACGCGAGGACGGTCTCCCTCATCCTCTTCCCAACTTGCAGGTTCCCCCACATAGTCACCGAAGCTGTCCTGCGCTACAATTTCAAGGACGGTGACTTTCGGCAATTGCCCCTGGCGCCGGACACGGCTGCGATGGCCTGTCAGCAGTCCCTCATCCGCCATATCCTTGAGAAGTTGTTTGAGACGAATACGATCATTACCGCGAATATCAAAGGCGCGGGCGATCTCTCGCTTGCCAATTTTGTTTTCAGAGGACTCGACAAAAGCCAGGATGTCATCCTTGCTGGGAAAACTCTGGGGGGATTTGTTTTTCCCGGATTTGGATTTCCCGGCCATGTCCTTTGAGTCCTAGGAGGCCGACTCAGACGAGGAAGCTGTTGTTTTGGATTTCGTTGATTTTGTTTTTCGCGTTGCTGTCTTGCCGGTTTTCGGCTTTGCCTTTGCGGTCGACTTTGTCCCGGTTTTTGCCTTTGCTTTTGTCTTGGCCTTAGTCGTCTTTGCTTTCGGTTTGGCGCGGGTTTTCTTCTTTCCACCCTTTTCCGCTTTGGCCTGGACGAGGGCTACGGCCTCCTCAATCGTGATGGTTTCCGGATCGGCCGATTTCGGCAGAGTGGCATTGATCTTGCCGTTTTTGACATAGGGCCCGTAGCGACCGGACATGACCTGAACAGGACCCGTGAGATCCGGGTGTTCTCCCAACTCCTTGAGTACACTGGCCCGTTGCCGGGGACCGGCTGATTTCTTTTCCGCGAGCAAAGTCACGGCGCGGTTAATACCGACCGTAAACACATCTGACCCGCTCTCCAGATTGGCATAGGATCCGTCATGCTCGATATAGGGGCCATAACGTCCGAAATTGGCCTTTATCGGCTTATCGGTTTCCGGATGATTGCCGATCACCCGCGGCAGTGACAGCAGCTCCAGTGCCAGTTTCAGATCGACCGTCTGGAGATCGTAGTCCTTTGGAACGGAGGAACGTTTCGGCTTTTTATCTTCTTCAACATCGCCAAGCTGCACATAAGGTCCAAAACGCCCGGTTCTCAGGGTAACGGGCAATCCGGTTTCAGGATCTTCACCCAGCAATTTGCCGTCGCTTGAGGCTTCTTCCCCCACCGGTTGGTCGCTTTCGGAAAATTGGCGCGTATAGCGGCAGTCGGGATAGTTGGTGCAGCCGACAAAGGCGCCGTACCGACCGACCTTCAACCCGATCTGGCCGTCTTCGCAGGCAGGACATTTTCGCGGATCCGAACCATCGCCGGGATCCCTGAAGATATGGGGGCCGAGAATTTCGTTCAGGGCATCCAGAACCGCCGATATTCTGAGGTCCTTGATTTCATCAACCGTGCCAATGAATTCCTGCCAGAAATCGCGCAGCACTTCTTTCCAAAGAAGTTTGTTGTCGGAAATGAGGTCGAGTTTTTGTTCGAGATCCGCCGTGAAATCATACTCTACATAACGGGTAAAGAAGCTCTCCAGGAAGGCGGTAACCAGGCGGCCCTTGTCTTCCGGGATCAACCGTTTCTTGTCGAAACGCACATATTCCCGATCCCTTAACACGCCCAGGGTCGAGGCATAGGTCGAGGGGCGTCCAATCCCCAGCTCTTCCATATTCTTGACAAGAGTGGCCTCGGTAAACCGGGGCGGAGGTTCGGTGAAGTGCTGTTTGGCCTCGATCTTGTTGTCGCTGATGGCATCACCCCTGGCTAGGGGTGGCAGACGGCGATCATCGTCGTCTTCGGACTCGGATTTCTCATCCTTTCCTTCTTCATAGAGTTTGAGAAATCCATCAAAGACAAGAACCGAGCCATTGGCGCGTAAGCCATATTCGCCGCCATCGGTCCCCTTGACGGCGATATCGACGGTGGTCCGTTCAAATTCGGCACTTTGCATCTGACTGGCAATTGCTCGCTGCCATATCAGCTTGTAGAGCCGGGCACCGTCCTTGTCGAGGCTACCGGCAATATCTTCAGGCAACCGGCTCAGATCCGTGGGGCGCACCGCCTCGTGAGCTTCCTGGGCGTTCTTGGCTTTGGATTTGTACTCCCGGGGGGACTGGGGAAGATAGGTCTGTCCAAACTGCCCGGCAATCACCTCACGGCAGGCCTGCACCGCTTCCGGGACGATCTGTACCCCGTCGGTCCGCATATAGGTAATCAGGCCTACGGTTTCCGGGCCGTCACCGGACGGTGAATTCAGCTCGATACCTTCATAGAGTTTCTGGGCCACCTGCATCGTGCGGCGGGCACCAAATCCCAGCTTGCGGGAAGCTTCCTGCTGCAGGGTAGAAGTTGTAAAGGGGGCCTGGGGATTGCGTTTCTGCGCCCGGCTTTCAACGGATTTGATGGAGTAGGCTGCCTTGGAGAGCACTGTTTTCAGGCGCGTTGCCTCTTCCTCATTGTCGATATCCAGTCGTCCGAGTTTTTTGTCTCCAACGGTGGTCAGCCGGGCCAGGAACGTTTCGCCGGAATCTTTTTTGAGCTGCGCCTCAAGAGACCAGTATTCCTGGGATACGAATTTCTCAATTTCAAGCTCGCGGTCGCAGATCAGTCTCAAGGCCACGGACTGCACGCGCCCGGCCGACCGGGAACCCGGCAGTTTCCGCCACAGCACCGGAGACAGCGTAAATCCGACGAGGTAGTCCAGTGCGCGACGGGCGAGATAGGCAGAAACCAGGGGCTGATCAATTTCCCTGGGGTGTTCCAGGGCTTCGAAAATGGCTTTCTTGGTCACCGCGTTGAAGGCCACCCGCTCGATATCCACGTCCTTGAGGGCTTTTTTCTGTTGCAGGACTTGCAGGATATGCCAGGAGATGGCTTCGCCTTCCCGGTCCGGGTCAGTTGCAAGAATGAGTTTATCTGCGCCTTTGACGGCCTTGGTAATCTCACTGAGAATTTTGCCCGACTTGCTGTCCGTATCCCAGTGCATTTCGAAATCATTATCAGGCTGTACCGATCCGTTTTTGGAAGGGAGATCCCGCACATGTCCATAAGAGGCGATGACTTTGTAATCTTTGCCGAGATATTTATTAATGGTTTTGGCCTTCGCGGCGGATTCAACGATCACAATATTCATGTAATGACTTCCGATGTGAATGCGGGTTTCGTGCGTTGCAATGCCTTGTCGACAGAGCTTTCAGTTGATCTGGCGCCAGAACATGGGGAATTCGGTCCGCCGTGTCAAATGGGCTTTTGTTAAATAATCGAAGTCCGGGCAAATTGCGAGAGAACAAAATATCAATTTTAACGAGCAATATGCACGCAAAAAGTGTATTGCCGGGTAAAATTGGCATTTCGCACCCGTTAGTCGTCAAATCTCAAAACAAGAATCTGATTTTCCTATGAGATTATGGGCGGACCATCAGTTTACCGGGGCAAGGGAGACAAATTGCTGGCCATGCCTGATCAGACGCTGATCAAGCTCGAGTTCCAGTAAGATGATATGGACTTGGCGCGCTGACAGTCCCGTCCGGCGAATGAGTTCATTGATCTCCACCGGAGAGAAGCCGAGATTTTCACAAACCAGGCTGCGTTCCGAGCTGTTGATCGTGGGGATCGCCGTATTCGTCTGTTCGAACAAATCCGACGGATGCACCATCCTCTGGCTGGCCAATTGATCCATTTGGCCAATTTGGGTTTCCAGCGCATTCC
>JBPCWG010000338.1:0-9233 GCA_051009705.1 Methyloligellaceae bacterium
CTATTTCCTGTTGCTCCTAGATTTAGCACCGTTGGATTTACCTCAAGCAAGTATAAAACCAGCTCTCTTGAGAATAGTTCTAGATAAATCGTTCCGCCATCTCATTTGCCGAGATCTCTATGATCAATCGCTCACATTCGATTGCATGATGATCAGTCACAGAGAAATGCGATCTGCCAAACTCAAAACCAGGCAAAGTGTATGCGGATAGGATGGTCGGAGCGAGTGGATTTGAACCACCGACCCCCGGTCCCCCAGACCGGTGCGCTAACCGGGCTGCGCCACGCTCCGACAAGTAAGTGGGGTATGAGAGATTCCTCTCTCCGTTCTTTTAAAACGAGAAGGGAAGCGGCGTCAACAAATTCAGCGATGGTTTGGTAAAACTCTCCGATTTCCGGAATTAATTATATTGAGTCCGGGTAATTTTACTCGCGATAAGCTGGGCAAACAGGTTTGTCAGATTTCAGATCGGGTTTCGGGCAGTCAGGCTGTTCTAGGTGATTGGAACGACTTTAACTTTCGGCGTCCCGATCACGGGTACACGTGAAGCCACTTTTCGACACGTCCAGATTGGCCTTCCTAGACGTCCGTGCCGGGGATGATTTTTCGGCAATGGAATGTGATTTCTGGATTCTCGATGCCGTCGGCCTGCATCTTCGATTTCAGCTGATTTACCACTATTGTCGCTTGTGTCTGGCAGGAGGCTTCGGAATTGAAACCCGGAGCAACCAGTGTACCGGCGCTACCGCCGAGCAATTGGATGATCATTATGAATGTGATGACGGGCATGATTGTCGTCCTTACCAATAAGCTTGATTGCTTGAAAAACATTGACCCCTTCGGGTTTTCTGTTTCTAACTTGGAATATATATGGGGGAGTGGGGGCGGACGGAGTGTGACGCATATCACGCTTCGGTCGATCGCCTGGCTGCCTCACATCAACTCGATTTGATGTCAAAATCTTGTGAAAAATTGGGGTAGACCCAATCTATAATCCAGGCAATGTTGCAAAGTAGCGAGTCGGATGGTGTAACGGACCTGATTGATCTTAGAGGACAATTTGTGTGATTTACGATGCGACTGAAAACAAGCATGGACTGAAATACGATCCGTTCAAGGCAATCGTGGCGCCGCGTCCCATTGGCTGGATCTCTTCCTTGAGTCCCGACGGCCATGTCAATTTGGCCCCGTACAGTTTTTTCAATGCCATAGGAACCAACCCTCACTATGTGATGTTTTCCTCGGGCGGGCGCAAAGACAGTCAGAGGAACATTGAGGAAACCGGCGAATTTGTCTGTTCCCTTGCAACATTTGAACTAAGAGATCAGATGAATGTAACCTCGTCCTCGGTTGCCAATGATGTTGATGAATTTTCCTTGTCAGGCTTAACTCCGGCGGCGTCAGAATTCGTCAATCCACCACGGGTCGCGGAATCTCCGTGCGCTCTGGAATGTGTCTACCACCAGACTGTAGAACTCCCCGACAAGAACGGCGGGGAGGGGGAGTATGCCATGATTATCGGCCGTGTGGTCGGGATCTATATTGATGACGCTGTTATCCAGGACGGCCGGATTGCAACGGCGGAACTTCAGCCAATTGCGCGCCTTGGCTACAAGGACTATTCCGTGGTCGACGAGACTTTCGAAATTGAACGGCCGAAGTAGATCACGGCTCATGCACAAGCATATTCAGGTCTGTTTCATCACATGCGACGCAAGTTCTGCTCCCTCCACCAGCGAGCTGAGTTTCATCCACACGATATTCCGGTCGACCTGAACCCGGCCGGCGAATGTCCCGAACCCGCAATCGACACCGGCAATGACGTTTTCAGAACCGACGCAGTCGCAATACTGAAGTATCCGGTCGGCAACCAGTTCGGGGTGTTCGACAAAATTTGAAGTGGAATCGATAACGCCGGGGATGAGAATCTTGCCGTCCGGCAGTTTGACATCCTTCCAGATCTTCCACTCATGACCGTGGCGGGGATTGGCTGCGGGAAATGAAACCGCCATGGGTTTTGCCATGAGAACGATATCGACAATTTCCCGGAACGGTACGTCCGTGTGATGGGGTCCCATGGTACTGCCCCAGCAAACATGCATGCGGGTTTGTTCCGCAGGTATATTTTTAAGCGACAGGTTCAGCGCCTCTACATGTGTGCGAATAATCTTTCTGTAATCCTCGATGGGAATATCCGGATAAATCGTGTGCCTGCACATGGCGAGATCCGGGCAGTCGAGTTGCAGAATGAATCCAGCCGCCGCGATAGCTTCGTAGTTGCGGCTCATGATTTCTGCCAGGGTAAACAAATAAGTTTCATCATCGCCATAATACTGGTTTTTGAGATAGCGCGCGATCTGCCCCGGCGACGGACAGGTCATAAACATATCTTCGGATTTGACCGGTGAAAGGGCGGTTTTGGCGCGGTCAATTTCTTTGCCAACCGCCGGCCAGTCTTTCCAGCTGATTGGACCGTTGCAGGCCGGGCGGATCTGAAAGGGGGATGAGAATTCCGACAGCAGTTCCGCGAGTTCCGGAAACTCAGGATCGCCGGTTCCCAGTGGTGGAGCTATTTCGCCTTTGAATCCATTGAGACGATCCATAACATGGACGGTGTAATCTTTACGCCCCTGTTCGCCGTCATTTATAATATCCAGACCCGCCGCACATTGTCGCGAAACAACATCATTTATGGCGTCTGTAATCGAGGAGTCCAGTTCTTCATGGGAGGAGTCTGGTTGCGCCATCTGTACCTGCAGCAATTCGACCAGTTTCGGGGGACGGGGAAGGCTGCCTGTGTGAGTCGTAAGTATTCGGTCCGTGCTGCGTTTCATAAAATACGGTGCCCTATGTCGTTAGAACTTTGAGATTTATCAAAAGGCAGGAGCATGCCGGAGGCAAGTTTTTTCTAACCTTTTCATCGTTAGGTTCTGCCATGTTCCAGGATAAGTAATGATTATCGGATTTTGTCGTCGGAATAGAAGGTGTCCCGATAGAATTTATTTTGAAATCCGCAAGCGGCCCCGTATAAGTCAGATCTTTGTCTTGGGCCGGAATTTGCCGGTGACTTCCCCAAGAGCACAATCGACTGGGAATAATATTTTAGATGACCAACGATATGCTTGATAGTCGGATCGCGTGGCTACGCCTTGGTGTGTCACTGGTGATCAGTACCATAGGTGGTGTTGGTCTCTGGTCCGTCGTTGTCGTTCTCCCGGTGATCGAAAAGGAATTTGGTATCGATCGGGGCGGTGCATCCTTGCCCTATATGGCGACCATGCTGGGTTTTGCCGCTGGAAGTGTCATGATGGGGCGCTTTCTGGATAGTCATGGCATCACCCGTCCGCTGATGATCAGTGCGACCATGCTCTGTATCGGGTATGTCGGGGCGGCAAGTACCCAGTCACTGTGGCAATTTTTGTTTTTCCAGAGCGTGTTCATTGGTGCCCTTGGAAGTTCCGTCACATTTGGCCCACTGATCGCCGATGTGTCGAAATGGTTTCAAAAAAGGCGTGGAATCGCGGTCGCCATTGTTGCCGGTGGAAGCTATATGGCCGGTACGGTTTGGCCGCCTATCATTCAGCCTGCCATCGAGGAATTTGGCTGGCGAGCTACTTATGTTGGTATTGGGTTCTTTTGTCTTTTAACAATGTTGCCTTTGACCTGGTATTTGTCGCGACAGCAAGCGCCGGAACAGGACACAGTCGCGTCAGCAATGGTCCAACCCGGAGGCGAGACACCCTTCTCACCACGTGTTCTGCAATTGATGCTCATTGGGGCTGGCCTTTCCTGCTGTATTGCCATGTCCATGCCTCAGGTTCACATCGTGGCATTTTGCGGCGATCTGGGTTACGGGTCGGCCCATGGTGCTCAAATGCTGTCCCTGATGCTTGGTTTCGGTGTTGTCAGTCGGCTGATATCCGGCCTGATTGCCGACAAAATAGGTGGTGTTGGTACTCTCCTGATCGGTTCGACCCTGCAGTGCATCGCATTGATGTTTTATCTTCCCTTTGATGGATTGGCCTCGCTCTATATTGTCTCGGCGCTTTTCGGCCTGTCCCAGGGGGGAATTGTTCCGAGTTATGCCCTCATCGTCAGAGATTATTTCCCGGTCCGCGAGGCAGGTACGCGGATCAGCCTGGTGCTGACTTCCACCATTGTCGGCATGGCGCTGGGTGGATGGATGTCCGGTGAAATTTATGATTACACTGGCAGTTACCGGGCCGCATTCTTGAATGGAATCGCGTTCAATTTCGTCAACATGTCGATTGCCATGTGGTTGCTGTTGGGGCGATCCCATCGTCGCCCGGCACTGGGATAAAGGATAGAGTAAACAAATGTCACCAATAGCGTCGGACGAGGGTGCGGAGCCGTCGGAAAACCGGTCCAGAACCATCGGTCTTCAACAACTGTTTTTTCTGGTCCTCATCCCGTTTGCGCTCGGATATCTGATGTCCTATCTGTTCCGCGCGGTCAATGCGGTGATCGCGCCGAACCTGGTGGAAGAAGTTGGCCTGACCGCTGGTGAGTTGGGATTGCTGACATCCGTGTATCTCCTGGCGTTTGCCACCTTCCAGCTTCCCCTGGGTGTTTTACTGGATCGTTATGGGCCACGAAAAGTACAGGCTATTCTGCTCTGTGTGGCTGCCCTGGGAGCATTTACATTTGGAATTTCAGAAAACAAATGGATGCTGACATTGGGACGGGGTCTTATAGGACTGGGAGTTTCCGGAGCTCTAATGGCCGGTTTCAAAGCGGTTGTCCTCTGGGTACCGACTCCGCGACGCGCCCTGGCGAACATGGTGATCCTGATCTTTGGTGGCATAGGCATTATGATTTCAACGGTGCCGGCGGAAATCGGCGTACAACTCATCGGTTGGCGCGGGGTCTTCTATTGTCTGACGGCAATGACACTGCTTGTTGCCTTGCTCATATACTTTGTTGTTCCGGAACGCCCGAAAGATCTGAAGGAAAAAGCTCAGGTCGCACCATTGGAGGGTTTGAAACGGATATTTAGAGACCCGGTTTTCTGGAAGATCACTCCGTTAGTGATGACGATTCAGGGTTCTTATATTGGCATTCAAACTTTGTGGGCCGGACCGTGGCTGCG
Organism: Methyloligellaceae bacterium; assembly: GCA_051009705.1. Taxonomy (GTDB): domain Bacteria; phylum Pseudomonadota; class Alphaproteobacteria; order Rhizobiales; family CAYWUX01; genus JANQOC01. The sequence goes on from JBPCWG010000338.1 coordinate 5,111, forward strand.
AGATGTTGCCGGTTTCGATCGCGATCTGGTTGCGGTCTATCTGCTTATCCTGGCGGTTGCATTTCTGGTGGGAACAATTTCATCAGCCGTTATTGCCGACTGGTTGATCCGCAAGGGCATCGATTTGTTGACGGTTATGAATGGTTACATCCTGTTGTTTTTTGCTTCACAGCTCGCCATCATTTTCGAGTTCATCGAATTACTAATGCCGATCTGGTTCCTCTTCGGAGTTACGGGGGTGGGAGGTGTTCTGGCTTATCCCTGGCTTTCCTCACATGTAGGGACGGAACTATCGGGACGAGCAAATACGGCCATGAACATGACTTTGTTCCTGTTCGCGTTCCTGTCACAATATCTGATTGGAATAATCATTGATCTGTTCCCCGCTACATCTACAGGTGGATATGCGCCGGTTGGCTATCAGGTCGCGTTCGGCTGCGTCCTGGGCATTCAGATCGTGACTTTTATCTGGTATCGGATTGGCTACAAAAATTGGTACAGACCAATGGAACGCGCAGTCTAGGCGATCATATTATTGCATCAAGAATTGTTTTGACGTTAGCATTTGCCGCCGGTGTTTTCCCAAAGGATATCGCCCCATTTGGATACACCAACACGTTTTTGTTTGCCATTTTTACAGGCGTTGAAAGACAGACCCGGGAGCGTTCCATCGAGAACTTTGACCTTTTTGTAGCCCTGGGAGGTCAGTCTCTTCGAAATATCCGACATGGACAGACCGCTGTTTTTCGTCGATCCGGAATTGCCCTGGGCCATAGCCATATTTGTGGATTGTAGTAAAAGGGTGGGACTGATGGTCAATAAGAACAGGGCAATTAAATAAATAAAGTGTCGAAGTAAGGTTGGCATAAGGCATTCCTTTGCAGAGATAAAGGTTTACGGACCTTCGCATTTTCGTAACATTGTCACAAATGGATTGAACGCAATGGGAATGAAGCATTCATGTCCCGTTCATATTGAACAATCGGGTTCTCTATCGTTGGACGCTTCCCATCATGCCAAGAAGATTAAGGCCAACTCATACGCTCAGGAAAAGAAGACAATGCCACTTAAACTATCTGCTTTTCTGATGTTTCTGATCATCGCCCCGGCTGAGGGTTTTAGCCAGATGCCGGATAAGAAACTATGGCCGGAAATTACTGCTTTTGAAAGCCTGCTTTCACAAGCCTGGGACAAGCCCGAGTCCGACTGGTCTGATAAAACGAAGAAAGAACTGACAGCAAAGGCACAGCAACTCTGGCAGGTATTTTCAAGCCGCACGTTGACCCCCTGTACGCGTACGGCCGGTTCCCTGGTTCAATATCTTCGGACCTATCTCGAAGCCGGTCCGCAAAGGGACAAACTTTTCCATCACGAGATTTATCTCAAGTCGAGGGAAAAATGCCTGAGGAAGCTGCAGATGAATCCCAGAACGCACAAACCGCCGAAAATGCTAAAAACACCCGTATTCTAATACGAAGAAAATACGTTTTTAGCCATGGCCCAAATCATACTCATGGGTCAAAATGCCTACGCGCGTTTCAAAGATCGCGGACTTTGATCCACAGCACTCATCATATGTTGTAAGAGTTGTTCAATGAGGCGCGCCTTGGTGCCGTGATGTTTGGCATCATCCCAAAGATTTTGGGATTCGATAGGATCGTTCTCGAGGTTGTATAACTCTCCCCAGTCCTGATCCTTGTAAAGCGTCAACCGCCAATCCTGGGTAACCAGCGTGCGGACAAAAGCCGGCTGATCAAATCCCATGCGGGCGCCGGAGTCATGAAACTCGATCATGACAGAGTCCCGAGCCTCTTTTTCTCCACGAATGGCCGACAATTGCGATTGACCCTGAATTCCCCAATAAGGTTTCAGCCCGGCTCTTTCCAGAATTGTAGGACCGATATCAATGGTTGATGCCAGTTTAGGTTGGACCAGAGGATCGCGGTTGCCGGGATCAGACCAGACGAAGGGGACCTGGGTAATGCTGTTCATCTGCAACGCGCCTTTCAGCAGCATGTTAAAGTCCCCGAGATAGTCTCCATGATCAGAATTGAAAATCAGGACCGTGTTATCCAGTTTGCCTGTGTCGCGCAAAACTTCGAGAATTTCACCGACGGCATCATCGATCATGGTGATCATACCGCAGGTCAGGGCCTTGGCTTCCCTGATTTCCTGCTCGTGGACCATGAATCCTTCCATGGAATTGAGATCGCGGGTTTCATCCAGAAGCTGTTGGTGGGCATGACGCATGGGCGGCGGCGGATTTTGATGGCGGGTATAGGGAATATCCATTTCAAAGTCGGCCGGATTGTACATATCCCAGTATTTTCCAGGCGGATTAAAGGGGTGATGGGGATCGGGGAAAGATACGAAAGCAAAGAAAGGATCATCGGATTTGGCTTGTTCCGACAAATAGGCCTTGGCTTTGTCGCGTATAAACGACGTGGAATACAGCTCCTCCGGTATCGGTGTGCGGTACGCCTGGGGACAGGAATAATTGTGGGCAAGCTCGTTTTTCCGATCCTGTAGTTCCTTCCAGTTGGGCGCCAATTCACGGAACCATTGTTCATAATGTCCGCCGCACATGTCTCCGTGCTTGGTCACCATGTCCACGTGCTGGTAGCCATAGTAGGGTTTGCGGATTTCAAACCGTCCCTCACCGGAATACTGGCTTGGCAATTCCTGATCATAGACATCATCGTCGTCTTTCCAGGCTTCTTCGATAAGCCCCAGGGCTGCGGGATCGACGCGTTCATAAGGCGGGAAGTTGGTCATCGGCTGGACATGGGATTTACCGATATGGGCGGTGCGGTATCCGCCGTTGGCGAGGACATCAACAAAGGTGTTGGCGCGATAGGTCAGGTGATTGCCGTTGTATCGCAATCCGTTTACTGAGGGAAATCGTCCGGTCAGCAATGAGGCCCGGTTTGGCATGCAGACAGGGCTGGCAACGAAAAACCTTTCAAACCGTGTTCCCTGTTCAGCAATCGAGTCAATGTTGGGGGTCTTCAGGATTGGATGACCGGCGCATCCCAGATAGTCGGAACGATGTTGGTCAGTAATAAAATAGAGGAAATTTGGTTTCTCGGTCATATCCGCCCCGGAAATTTATTGTGATGGTTCCTAGTCCTTCCTTACAAATCACCTTTGAACGCGTTCATCAATAGAATTATTTTTCCCGATCACTGTTCACTCATCATGGGCTGTCGACCAGGGTAGTGATTTGATTTCGGGTCGCCAACAATCCCGCTGGTGTTTACGGCTTTACAATGTTCGACTTGAATGCTTTTGTGAACCGCTGGTTCGCTGGGCTTTTTCAACACTAAAACAAAAAATTGATCGAGGATGTGGAGAACACTATGGAACTGAATCTCAAAGACAAGGTTGCGATTGTATCCGGCGGCAACAAGGGCCTGGGGGCCGCGAGTGCCGAGGCTCTGGCGGAGGAGGGAGCAAAGCTGTTGCTGACTGCCCGGAATGAAAATGACCTGGACACCGTAAAATCTGAATTGCAAAAAAAGTATGATGCCGATGTCGGCATTTTACCTCTGGACATTACTGAAGACGGAGCCGGGGAAAAAATTGTCGAAGCTACGCTGGAAAAATTTAATCGAATTGACGTCATCGTCAATGCTGCCGGCGCCGCTCGTGGCGGCCTGTTCTGGGAAATTGATGACCAAACCTGGAGAGATGCTTTCGAATTAAAATTCATGGGAGCCGTGCGCCTTATCCGAGCAGCCGTACCTCAACTGCGTGCACAAAAAACCGGACGCATCGTCAATATTATCGGCATGTTCGGTCGCGAACCCGCAAATCGTGCCCTTCCTGCCTCTGCAATCAATGCAGCCTTCATGGCCATCAATAAGGGATTGTCCCAGGAACTCGGACCAGATGGCATTTTTGTAAACGCAGTCGATCCAGGTCCGACGCGTAGTGAACGTATCATGCGTTTATTCGAAGACATGGCCAAGGCGAACAATACGACGCCGGAAAATCTTGAAAATGACTTTCGGGCGCGTATTCCGATAGGCCGGCTCGGCGAAGTTGATGAAGTTGCTCGTATCGTGACATTCCTCGCTTCAGAGGCTTCCGGTAATGTTAACGGAACCGTGCTTGCGGTCGA
>JBPCWG010000339.1:0-25347 GCA_051009705.1 Methyloligellaceae bacterium
GTGCGGCGATTGCCCGTTTACCATCACGGTCAAACGGGGTTGAAAGCCCCGCTGGGGGGAGATTTAATAACAGGGCAGTCCACCGAACTCTGCGCACCTGCAACTAGAGCACCCCCAAACGGCTCTAAAGCGTCTGGTGGGCTGCACTATTCTTCCAGTTAACATGAGTTTGTTATCAAGGCCGCACACCCACGGAATATGGAACCATGAGAGGGAGCTGGTTGGGTCACGCGTGTCAGCCCGGGCTTGGTGAACTGGGTCACGTGGCCTCTTGGTAATAAATATCACTATGTCGGTGATGGAACAGGGAATTCCAGAGTGAAAACGACGGAACTACCGTAAATCGCGAGGTGTATTGCGGAAAAAGCTTCTTCACAAAGAACTACGGTTGCGAAGTTTCCCTCAAAACTTCGCAACCGTTACCAAAGCAAGAAACGCAATACTGCTTGGCCAACTTGGCAAATAATTATTGCTCGAAGATTAATGGAAACAATTATCTTCGGGTTTTTGTGTAAAATATTGGAATCCCCTATTTTTTTAGATCCAATTGTTAACAATTCATTGCCGGATGACAGCTTCGGATGTTTCGTTTCCACCCAGTGGGATTCACATCTGGATGATTTTGGTTTTTTTGCCGGGATTGAAGAACGAATAGTTTGGACTATTGCCGCGGCACCTTAACCTTTTTGGCTTCCCTGCGAACCGTATAGAAAGCCGCCAGGATTATAATTGCGGCACCGGCGAATACGTTCACCCCGGGCCAGTCACTGAACACCAGAAAGCCGATGATTGTGGCATAGAGCAGACGTACATATTCCAGAGGTGCGATGACCGTCGCTTCGCCAGCCCGATAGGCGAGGATATTGGTAAACTGAGTGATTGCCGACAAAACGCCAATGGCGATTAAAAGAACGAGTTCCTCATTGCTCGGAGTCTTCCAGAACCAGATTGCTGGCGGGATCATGAACAGGCCGACACAAATGGCCTGATAAGACAGAATTGTCACCGGGCGATCCGTTTGCGAGAGCTTGCGAATGATGACCGAGGTTATTCCCGCAAATCCGGATCCTGCAATCGCCATGAGCCCGTAAATGCTTATAGCGCCACCGCCGCTGGGTTGTGCCACGATGATCACTCCGACAAACCCGACTATAATTGCCAGCCATCTTCGAATCCCGACAACCTCGGATAATATGAAAATCGCGCCGATTGTAACAAAGAAGGCTTTCGCGAATCCGATTGTGGTGACATCGGCAAGAGGGAGATGAATGGCCGCGGTAAAGCCCATTAGCATGGCGGATATGGCGCAGACCACGCGGACGAGTTGCAGATCAATCCGCGACGATTTCAGGGCGTCGGGAAAGCTTCTCAGAATTACAGGGGAAACGATGATGAGCATCAGGGACTGTCTGAAGAGCAAAATTTCGGTAATGTGGATTGTCTGGCCGGCAATTTTGATCAGGGCAATCATGATCGTATAGCCGGCACCGGAGGCGAGACTCCACAGAATCCCGCGGAGGTTGCCAGGTAATTTTCCCCATCGATGTTTGAGACGCGTTAAAAAGGCGCGGCGCGGAATTGGCAAGAATCCCATAAAATTTCATGAACTTTCAGACTTGGATTGCGCTCGTCGAGAGCAATCCTAACATGATATGCGCGCGGATGTAATTTTTCGGTAGCAAGATGGGAGATTATTGGCACTCGTTTCTGCATCACCTGTCTTTGATGAATTTGGTGTTGAAACGGGCAATTTGGCTGTACACGCTGAACAAAAAAGAGGTCGTCGGAATGACGACCTCTTGGTTTAGGAGGGAGGATTGAAAGCTTATTGCTGTGACGGTTTTTCCTCAGAGCCCTGGTCCTGCCGATCTTCGCGATGGCGCCAGCGTTTGCCAAATCTCTTGCGGCGATCTTCCCGGTCAAGGACACCATCGTCGTTACGATCAAAGCGCTCAACAACGTTGGCGAAGGGTTTCAAAAATTCGTCGCTGGTAATTTTCGCATCACCGTCGGCATCGAGGCGCTGGAAACCGCGTACTACTCTCTGCTTCCTGACTTCGAGCCACAACTTTTCGAATTCGTTCAGGTCTATATTTCCGTCACTATTGGCATCGTGGCGCTTCAGCAGATCGTTACGGGCCTGATCTAACTCTTCCTGGGTCAGCTTCTGATCACCATTGGTATCAAATCGTTCTAACATCCGCTGATGTTTGCGTCCGCGATGTTTGCCGCGCCAATGGCCCCGATGACCGCGAATCTCTTGGCCGGATTCGCTCCGATGGGCGACTTTAAAAGAACCGTCATGTTTTTGCGCGACAGCATAGCTGACAGCACCGGCTGCGCCCATGACAGCAATCATGCTGACGGCAATGATGACAGGTTTCGATATTCTCATGACATTCTCCGCTAAATTTCCATGTTAACTCTGGGTCGGGGATAGTGATTCATTTTTTCGACGAAATATGATCGAAATAACGATACTGGGAACCCGGTCCCTTAGATCGTTGGTATGTTGATCATACGCAGGCGGGTGAGAATATCCGTCGCGGACTCAGAAAAAATATGTTGGGATCTATTGCTGAATGCCGCGGACACCGAATCCGTTTCGAGTGTCCACTTGCATCATAAGGTGCGGAATTCAGGCAAAATTCTGAACAAAAATGCGGGAAATTTTCTTGATATTCGTCGGAACAAATTTTCCGATATTTCGTTTCATGGTCGCTTCACCGATCGTGTCGACAAATGACTGAAAATACCGGGATTGATCCGGAAGAATTGGATCCGTCCCTGGCGCATTGACGAAGCGAATGACACCATCCCCTGTCAGGCGCAGACAGTTGGTCGTCATTGGATGCGTGAGCTCGATGTAGCTATTGGCCGTATAGCGGGAATCATAAACCGGTTTTGCGTCCCACCCATTGTCAATCAGAGTGTTTAAACGCATAAGCGCAACGGCGCCGCCATTTTCGAAACTGTTCACGAGAGTTCTAAAATCAAAGAGCAAATCTTCGTTGTCTCTTGTGAACTCTTGGTTGATTTTTTTATCAAACGAAGAAACAAGATGATCGTAGTAACCCATATTTACTCGCCTCTGATACGCTGAAGGCACAGCTCATCCCCAGGAAAAACTAATAAAATCAACTTGTGGCAACATCGTGATCACAATTAAAATTATTTTTCCTGGGGTCTATAGGTATAAAGCCAGTCATATTGTCGCAAGAGCCGCTCTCCACCCATCTGCTGAATAAACTGGTTACGCCCAAAACGGGCAAGCCCCTGCATATGATAGATTGTTCCGTTTCTCTGGGAAGCAGCCTGAACCCGTTGCACACGCGGGCGGCGTGAATTCTCAAAGGCTTGGCACACAGCTGTGATGTCATTCTCCCCCTTTGAGGATGTTCCGGAACGGGCAAGATGAAGGGCAATCTCAAAACCGTCTTCGATGGCGAGGCCGCCGCCTTGAGCCAGGAAGGGCAGGACGGGATGGGCCGCATCACCGATGAGCAGTATATTTTTTCGGAACCAGGAATTCACCGGCTCGAGTTCCGCCAGAGACCAGCGATTCCAGACCGGAGCGGATTCCAGGAGTTCGACAAGAGGATAGGGCCAGTTGGTGAAGTGGGGCAGGATCTGATCAAAGTCGGCCGGGCGACTCCAGTCGGGTGACCGTGCTGCCTCATCGACGATGGCGACTATGTTGAGAAGAGAACCGCCACGCACCGGGTAGTGAACGAGATGAACCTGTGGGGCCAGCCAAATTCGAGTAGTCAACAAGTCGTGCGCTTCATCATGCTCGCTAAGGGGAACCAGGGCGCGATAGGCGGATTTACCGGCATATTGGGGAACGGAGGTTGCAAACAATTTCTGCCGTGTGCGTGACCAGATTCCGTCGGCGACGATGACAAAGCGCGCCTTAACATTTTCACCGGTGGCACTCGTTAATATATTGCTTTCTTGTTCGGGAACCAGGTCCTGCACATCGAAATGAGTCCGCAAGGTGATGTTATCCGTGTCCTCGGCTTTGTTCCACAAGAGGTCTATCAGGTCCTGGCGATGGATCGTGACATAGTCCGCGCCGTAATCTGATCTCGTCCGCGGTCCGACCGGAAGACTGGCAAGACGTTTGTTGGAGAGCCCATCCATGATTTCTATTTGTTCTGTCCGGTGGGCAAGCGGTGATGAACGAATAGTGACGTCCAGCCTATCCAGAATTTGGACGGCGTTCGGTCCGAGCTGAATACCGGCACCTGTTTCTAAGGGGCCGCCAGTCCTTTCCAAAACGCACACATCATTGCCTTCGCGCGCCAATGCAATAGCCGCCGTGAGGCCGGCGATTCCGGCTCCGATTATACAAATGGGATGTTGCATGCTCATTTCAGAAAATCCTGACTAACACGATTTCGTGATAGCAAAGCGAGTGTTCGCAGGCCAAGGCGATAACGAGAAATCAGCTATACATATGTGATGTGCACGGATTTGTTTGTCGCTTAAGAAGGGGTGTTAACATTGATTCGTTTTGTGAACGAGTACGGTTTTGGTGATGAAAAGTCCTATTAGTGTAGGGATTTATGCACATTCGCACAAAAAGTTGAGAAAAAAAATTTTGCAAATCCATAAGTTTTTTATCTGAGCAGTCTTCAATTCTAGATATCTAGTAATCAAATAACTGGAGTAAGTTTCGAAAACTTCAGGACTAATTCGAGCCTCCGTGAAATTGATCCGATTGGTTCATTTTCCTGTGTCGAAAACATTACACATTTAACGACAAATGCTTTGTCCTATCGACGCTGTTGCTGCAATTGCCTAGGCTATAAGGAAGCGTACGAGATAAATCAGAGTTCAACGTGAAGTGCATTTTGGATCTCCCTTATTGTGGTTCGTCTGGGATTGAACAGAGCCGAACGACAATAAAGGTGATCTGGAATTGAAATGGGTTTGAACCGAGTTGCTGCATCTTGCGTATTGAGTTCGTGGCCATACGTTGAACAAATTCGCCACCTAACTTTATAGTCGGTGGGTATCCGTACGAATACCAAGATCATTTGGACAAAATCGCAAATTGAATGCGAACTCGACCTGGTGGAGGAAGCAAACAAGCGTTTGCCATGACTGTAGCTCTGGCTCGGATTGTTGATGACTCTGGCTGTGTACGAGGAAAACTAAAATGGCTCGAACGCCATTAGAAACAAAACCTGAATTCATACACTCCTGTAATGGTGGGCCACAACCGTGCCGAACCGGCGCTTGTGGCTGTGAGACGATGTTAGGTGAGGCAAGTCAATTTGTCCGGAATGACAAACCCGGGTGGTAAGTAGATGCAATGAATGGTGGATAACGATGCAATCGACAGACAACATTTTTGATCTCTATACGAAGGCTTACGATCAGGAACGACAAGTTACATTATCGCTGAAGGAATATCTCGAAGGATGTCGCGAAGATCCTATGATGTACGCTTCAGTCGCCGAGCGTATGGTCAAAGCGATAGGTGAGCCGGAAATTATAGACACCGCAAAAGATCAGCGCCTCGGGCGCATTTTCATGAACAGGACCCTCAAGACTTATGCGGCGTTTGCCGATTTCTTTGGTCTCGAGGAAACCATCGAGAGAATTGTCGGTTTCTATCGTCATGCGGCACAAGGTCTGGAAGAACGCAAGCAGATCCTATATCTCCTCGGCCCCGTTGGTGGCGGCAAGTCGTCCCTCGCCGACCGGCTAAAGGATCTGGTTGAAAAATATCCCGTGTATGTCCTGGCTGCCGGCGACGAAGTCAGTCCCATTTTCGAGAGTCCCCTGGGGCTTTTCGACCCCAATAGCATGGGTGCCGTTTTGGAAGACCGATACGACATTCCCCGTCGCATTCTCAATGGTCACGTATCGCCATGGGCGGTAAAGCGGCTCGATGAATTTAGTGGTGACATATCGAAATTCTCCGTCGTTAAGATATTCCCATCAAAACTGCGGCAGATCTGCGTTGCAAAAACCGAACCCGGTGATGAGAACAATCAGGACATCTCTTCCCTCGTCGGCAAGGTCGATATTCGAAAGCTCGAGTATTTTGGCCAGAACGATGCCGATGCTTATTCCTATAGCGGCGGCTTGAACCGAACCACTCAAGGGCTTCTCGAATTTGTCGAGATGTTCAAAGCGCCATTGAAGATGTTGCACCCCCTGCTGACCGCAACTCAGGACAAAACTTATGTGGGCACTGAAAATGTCGGGGCCATGCCCTTTACAGGCAGCATCATTGCCCATTCGAACGAGTCTGAGTGGCAGAGCTTCAAGGGTAACAAGAATAATGAAGCTTTCCTTGACCGGATCTGCGTCGTAAAGGTTCCGTATTGTCTGCGCGCATCGGAAGAGCGAAAGATTTACGAAAAGCTGCTGGCGCAAAGTGAACTTGCCGAATCACCATGTGCCCCGGATACGCTTGAATTCCTGTCCCGGTTTTCGGTTCTGAGCCGTCTCAAGCCACATGAGAATTCGAGCCTGTATTCAAAACTCAGAGTTTATGACGGAGAAAATCTGAAAGATACTGATCCCCAGGCTAAGAGTGTTCAGGAATACCGCGATGCCGCCGGCGTCAACGAGGGCATGGATGGGGTTTCGACACGCTTTGCTTACAAAATCCTCTCTGAGACTTTCAACTTCGACAATTTTGAAGTCGCGGCCGATCCGGTACACCTGATGTATGTTCTGGAACAGGCCTTGCGTCGGGAGCAGCTCCCTGAAGAACGGGAGCAGGCTTATCTTGAGTTTATCAAAGAGGAACTGGCCCCGCGGTACGCCGAATTCGTCGGCAATGAAGTCCAGAAAGCTTATCTTGAGTCCTACAACGACTACGGGCAGAATCTGTTCGACCGGTATGTCGCCCTGGCGGATGCCTGGGTTGAAGATCAGGACTTCAAAGATCCGGATACCGGCCAGCTCATGGACCGCAAAATTCTTGACGAGGAGCTCAGCCGCATAGAGATGCCGGCCGGGATCGCCAATCCCAAGGATTTCCGATACGAAATCGTAAAGTTCGCGCTGCGATCCAGGGCCAAGAATGACGGCCAGAATCCAAAATGGACGGCTTACGAAAAAATCAGGGATGTCATTGAGAAGCGTATGTTCAGCCAGGTCGAAAGTCTGCTGCCGGTGATCAGCTTCGGGGCCAAGAAAGACGCCGATGCCGAACAGAAACATGAGGAATTTGTCGACCGCATGGTCACCCGTGGTTACACCGAGCGACAGGTGCGCCGACTTGTCGACTGGTACATGCGGATAAACAAATCAGGTTAGATACATGAATATTCTCGATCGCCGTCTCAACCCGAAAAGCAAAAGCCTTGGAAATCGCCAGAGATTTATGCGGCGTTCCAAGGCGAGCATTAAGGAAGCGATCCGGGAAACGATCAAGAAACGAAAAATTGCCGAAGTCGAAGGCGGTGAGAAAATAAAAATTCGCACCAAACATCTGCGAGAACCCTCATTTGGCTTCGGACGCAATGTCGGGCGTAGGGATTATGTTCTTCCCGGAAATGAAAGCTATCGACCGGGTGATGAAATACCCAAACCGGAAGGCGGTGCGGGTGGGTCAGGTCAGGATGGTTCCCCGGATGGCGAGGGCGAGGACGAATTTGTCTTCATGCTGTCCCAGGAAGAGTTTATGGATATTTTCTTCGAAGATCTCCAGCTTCCCAATCTCGTAAAGGCAAAATTGAAGAGCATGCGCTCACCGACACCTGTGCGCGCAGGATTTTCCGTAGACGGCCCACCGGCGCGGTTGAACCAGATCCGCACCATGCGTAACAGTTTGGCACGAAGGATCGCACTGTCGCGACCGACGAAAACGGATATGGACGAACTTGAGGATGAAATCACCAGTGCCGATGATGATGCGGATCATGACCGGGCCTTGCATTTACGCCAGGAGGTCGAAAGGCGTTCATTCTTAATGAAAAGGATCGCTTATATCGATCCACTCGATGTGCGTTACAATCGCTACCAGCGGTTGCCGCAACCGGTGACCCAGGCGGTCATGTTCTGTTTAATGGATACTTCGGCTTCCATGACCGAAGAACTTAAAGATCTGGCCAAGCGGTTCTACATACTCCTGCACCTGTTTTTGACGCGGCATTACACGTCTGTCGATCTCGTCTTTATCAGACATACGAGCACAGCATCCGAAGTTGATGAAGAGACATTCTTCTATGGTCGGGAGAGCGGCGGTACGATTGTATCGACGGCGTTTGAAAAAATGCAGGAGATTGTAGCCGACCGTTACCCTGTTGATGAATGGAACATTTACGCCGCCCAGGCTTCGGACGGACATAACTTCCTTGAAGATATGCCCAATACTCTGTCCGCTCTGACCGATCAGATTCTGCCGATCTGCCAGTATTTTGCTTACATCGAGGTGGGACAGCACTCCGTCGGTTTCAGGGACACGGAAAGTCCGCTCTGGAATGGCTACCAGGAACTTGATCAGTCCATTGGCCATTTCGCAATGCGCCGTGTGTTCGAACAGGCAGATATCTTTCCGGTGTTTAGAGATTTATTTTCTAGGCATCAGGAGGCCGCGTAGGGATGGGTGCCATGAGTCAATTTAATACGATGCAAACGCCGCTTTTCGAAACGGCCGAGTGGACCTATGACACGATAAAGCGCACCTATGATGCGATTGAAACCGTTGCTCTCGATGAAATGGGTCTGGATGTCTATGCCAACCAGATTGAGGTGATAACGGCGGAACAAATGCTGGATGCCTATTCCTCGATTGGTATGCCCCTCATGTATCGGCACTGGTCGTTTGGTAAACGCTTCGCCCGGGAAGAGCTTCTGTATCGCAAGGGTCAACAATCCCTGGCCTATGAAATGGTCATCAACTCCGATCCCTGCATAAATTACATTATGGAAGAAAATTCTATGACCATGCAGGCACTTGTCCTGGCCCACGCGGCATTTGGTCATAACCATTTTTTCAAGAACAATTACATGTTCCGACAGTGGACCCGGGCTGATGCGATCATCGATTTCCTCAACTATGCCAAGAAATTTATTTTGAAATGCGAACAGCGCTACGGCCTTGATGAGGTCGAAGCGATATTAGATAGAAGTCACGCCCTGATGAATCAGGGAGTCAGCCGCTATGCCGGGCAGAAAATTCGTGATGAGAAAAGCATAAAGAAAAAGGAAGAAGCGCGACGCGTCCATGAAGAGGAAAGTTTCAATGACCTCTGGCGCACGGTACCCAATCTGGATCAGGACGCCAATGAGGCCAATAAGGTACAGGGAGATTCCAAGCTTGGCGAATTGCTGGGGCTGCCGGAAGAAAACTTGCTTCTCTTCCTGCAAAATCATTCTCCAAAGCTGAAAGATTGGGAACGGGAAATCATTTCGATCGTGCGCACTATCGCCCAGTACTTTTATCCCCAGCGGCATACGAAGTTGATGAATGAAGGTTGTGCTACTTTTGTTCATTATGAAATTATGAATCGTCTTTACGAAAAGGGTCTACTGACCGAAGGCGCTATGCTGGAATTTTTCCATATGCATTCCGCGGTGGTCACGCAACCCAGTTTTAACAGCCGCCGATTTTCGGGAATAAATCCTTACGCGCTGGGTTTCGCCATGATGCGTGATATCCAGCGTATTTGTGAGGAACCGGAAGCGGAAGATGAAGAATGGTTCCCGGATATTGCCGGTAGCGGTAACAGTATTGATGTTCTGAAAATGGCCTGGGCCGACTATCGTGATGAGAGTTTTATTTTACAGTTTCTGAGCCCCCGGGTCATGCGGGAATTCAGAATGTTTTCCATTGAAGATCAGGCGGAACAGTCGGTGTTGGAGGTGAAGGCTATTCACAACAATCGGGGATATCGCCAAGTTCGGAAAGAACTGGCGCGCCAGTACGATGTCGCACATCAGGATCCGGACATACAGGTTATAGACGCGGATCTCAGCGGTAACCGGCGTTTGATCCTCTCCCACAAAGTTCGGGACGGCATTTTAATGGATAAAACAGAATGTGATAGAACTCTGCAATATCTGGCGCAATTATGGGGTTATCGCGTGCGTCTTCTTGAAGTAGACAGTCTAACGGGCAAAACCCTGAAGACTCACGATGCCCTGCCAATGCCATAGGCTTTTCGGTCCGGGGCAATCTGCCTTTTAAATTGTAATCAAGCCGCTTTCGATCCAAGGTTTTCTCGGCCATGGGGTGCTGAAAAATCCAGGACCGGGCCCTTCGGAATGATGCCTGTCGGATTGATACTCAGATGGCTGCCATAGTAGTGGGCTTTATACTCATCGATTTTCACAGTATCCGCGATGCCGGGGACCTGGTAGAGGTCACGGGTATAGGCAATGAGATTCGGATAATCGACGATACGGCGAAGATTGCACTTGAAATGCCCGAAATATACCGCATCAAATCGGATGAGTGTCGGAAATAGCCGCCAGTCCGCTTCGGTGAGTTGATTGCCGACGAGGTAGCGCTGGTTTGCAAGACGGTTTTCCAGATAATCAAGGGTATCAAACAGGGCGGTGACAGCTTGCTCATACGCCTCCTGGGTAGTCGCAAATCCGGATCGGTATACGCCGTTATTGAACGTCTGATAAATGCGGTCATTCACTTCGTCAATCTCTGTCCGCAATGCTTCCGGGTAGTAGTCAGGTCCGCTTGCCCCGACGTCGTTGAAAGCCGAATTGAACATGCGGATAATTTCTGAAGACTCATTGTTGACGATCGTCTGCCGCTTCTTGTCCCACAATGTAGGCACGGTCACACGCCCGGTATATTTGGGATCAGCTTTGGTATAGAGCTCATGCAGGAACTTTATTCCATTCAGGGTGTCCGGCTTGCTGCCATGTGAAAAATCCCAGCCTTCTTCAATATTCAAGGGATGACAGGCGGAATAGGAGATAAGGTTTTCCAGACTTTTCAGTTTGCGGAATATCAGGGTTCTGTGTGCCCAGGGACAGGCATAGCAGACATATAAATGATAGCGGTCGGGCTCGGCTTCGTAGCCACCTTCACCTTCGGGGCCCGGAGACCCATCGGCAGTGATCCAGTTGCGATAGACAGACTCCTTGCGCTTATAAGCGCCTCCGGTGGATTTTGTATCTCTCGGTATATCCGTCCAAATACCATCAACAAGCTGAGCCATTTTTGACGATGCCTTTTCTCTTTGGAATTGGGTGTTCGAAGAAACATGTTCATCCAATCTATAAAGCCAGTCTGATCCCTCTGACAAGCATTATGGGAGATTTGTATCGTAAGGCGGCTGGTAAATCCGGTGTTCTAGTATGCATTGTTGGTTGATAGCAGGGCGAACGGGGTTCTCAACACAATCCACAGATCAAGCCACAGTGACCAGTTTTCGATATAGTAGAGATCGTGCTCCACACGCGCCTGAATTTTGTCCTCGGTGTCTGTTTCACCGCGAAAACCGTTGATCTGAGCCCAGCCGGTGACGCCGGGTTTTACCCTATGGCGCGCATAGTTGCTGTCGACCACATCCTGATAAAGACGATCTTCAGCTTTCGCCTGTTGCGCATGCGGTCTCGGACCGACGAGACTTAGGGTGCCGGTGAGGACATTGATAATCTGCGGCAATTCATCCAGGCTCGATTTGCGCAGGAAGCGACCAAGTCGGGTGACTCGTGGGTCATTTCTGGCGACCAATCTAGTCGCCTGGTGATCGCTCTGATCCACATACATGGAACGAAACTTATAGACGGTGATGAGTTCATTGTTGAATCCAAATCGCTTTTGCTTGAAGAGCACCGGACCACGGGAATCCAGTTTGATGGCCAGGCAGATGAAAAGCATAAGCGGCAGACACAGGATGAGCAGCAGGATCGCCTATCTGGAGACGCTACTCACAGGCACGCCATTCGCATTGCTGAACATGATGAAATGTATGGAGAGCGGCGCATGAACCTAATAAGCGATGATGCACTCAAGGTTTCTGCATCCATCGAATGAGTGCTCCGGCGGGAATAATCCAGAGAATACCGGCAAAAAAATAGTAAAAAAAACCGAGAAATCCCCCGAGTTCATTGACATAGGTTGCCCCGATCCAGGACGCCACCACCATATAGGCGAACAAGAAGGCCAGCAGGATAAAAAGTCCGACGAGTTTGCGGTAGCGGATGTTCATGGGTTCTGCAGGTTCAATCAATCTGGCAGTGTTGAAGACTTGCGAAATTTAGCACAGAAATTGCCTATTTTGTCGCGACGACATGACGCGACCATTGGTGGAGAATGGTGCCTCCCCGGACTACAAGTCATTAAATATTTGCTTATAATGGATCGGATCGTGACCAGCATGTCGCTTGTCACAAATATCGATCCGTTCATATCCGTAAACTCATGCATCAGTCGACCCAAATTTCCGCAACACATCGGGCAGACATTGCCGAACCCTGGTCAGGTCAATTGCAGATCTGGCTCTATAGCGTCGCAGCCCTGATCTTTATATTGGTGCTGGTTGGCGGCATAACCCGCTTGACAGATTCGGGTCTTTCAATCACCGAATGGCAGCCGATCATCGGCATGCTACCGCCGCTGAATTCGGATCAGTGGGTTGACGCCTTCCAGAAGTATCAACAGATTCCGGAATATAAAGAGATTAACCGCGGCATGGATCTCGCGGCCTTCAAGACAATCTACTGGTGGGAATGGGCGCACCGATTCCTTGGCCGCCTCGTTGGTTTCGCATTTATGTTGCCGTTCCTTTATTTTTTGCTGCGCGGACGCATTGCGTCGCGATACGTTCCCAAGATGCTGCTCCTGTTTGTCCTCGGCGGGCTTCAGGGGGGGCTTGGCTGGTACATGGTAAAGAGCGGACTCGTCGATCGCGTGGATGTCAGCCAGTACCGTCTGGCTGCCCATCTCGGTCTCGCGGCCCTTATCCTTGCAGCTATTGTCTGGATCGCCAGAAGCTTGAGCCCCACCCCGATTGCTGGCAAAGCCGTTGCCTACAGGCGGGATGTCATTTTATCCGGCGCGCTTTCAACGCTGATATTTTTGCAGATTATTCTCGGGGCGCTCGTTGCGGGAATGAACGCCGGGCTTTCACACAATACCTGGCCGTTGATGGACGGCGCTTTGATCCCATCGGGCTTATGGGCTCTTTCACCCTTGCATTTGAATCTTTTCGAGAATGCCCTGACGGTCCAGTTTGATCACCGCATGCTCGCCTATCTGCTGGTCATCCTCGCCGTCTGGCATTTGGTTCGGGTGTTCCGAAACTATGGCGAGGGACAGCTCGTGGTTTACTCCGCCAGCCTTGTTACCCTTTTGCTGGTGCAGGTCGGCGTCGGTATCGGCACACTGCTTCTTCACGTGCCGATCTTCCTTGCCTCCCTCCACCAGGGACTTGGCATACTATTGTTTCTGTTCTCGGTTCTGCAACTGCAGGTGACCATCGCCCATCATCGCCACAGGGTGCTCAATTGACTCCCATTAAATATGGCAATTCCGGTCGATCCTAAGCCTTGTCCAGGGCCTGTTCGATATCGGCAATGATATCGTCAATATGTTCGATCCCGATAGAAATGCGAACAACATCGTTACCGGCGCCGGCTTTTTCCTTGGCGTCATCGGACAATTGGCTGTGGGTTGTCGAAGCTGGATGAATGATCAGGCTTTTTGCATCCCCGACATTGGCGAGATGGCTGAACATGTTGACATTGGCGACAAGGCTGACACCGGATTCATACCCTCCCTTCAATCCGAACGTGAACACGGCACCGGCGCCACTGGGGCAGTATTTTTGCGCCAGCGCATGATAATCGTTATCCGGTAGGCCGGCATAATTGACCCAAGCGACTTTCGGATGCTGGTTCAGATATTTGGCAACTTCAAGGGCATTGTCGCAGTGGCGTTGCATGCGCAAGGGCAGAGTTTCCAGCCCGTTCATGATGAGGAACGCATTCATCGGCGCGATACAGGCACCGAGATCACGAAGCCCGAGAACGCGACAGGCGATGGCAAAGGCAAAATCTCCGAAAGTCTCGCCGAGCACCATGCCGTTATAACTCTCGCAGGGCTGGCTGAGGGTTGGATATTTGTCCGTCGCAAGCCAATCAAAATTGCCGCAATCGACGACAATGCCGCCAATGGAGTTACCTTGACCACCGATAAATTTGGTCAGGGAATGGATGACAATGTTGGCCCCATAGTCCTTGGGTCGAATAAGGTAGGGGGTCGCAAACGTGTTGTCGACGATCAGGGGAATATTGGCTTCCTGGGCAATTTTTGCAATCGCCTCGACATCGACAACGATACCGCCCGGATTGGCAATAGACTCTATAAAGATGGCCTTGGTTTTTTCCGCGATGGCTTCCCGGAAGCTCTCCGGATTATGCGCATCTGCCCACTGGACGTGCCAGTCAAATTTTTTGAACGCCTGACCGAACTGATTGATCGACCCCCCATAGAGTTGGCGTGCGGCAACGAATTCGTCGCCGGGTTCAAACAACGTGAAGGCCACGAGATGCTGAGCCGCATGTCCCGAGGCGACAGCGAGAGCAGCAGTGCCGCCTTCAAGTGCGGCGACGCGTTCCTCCAGAACTGCCTGGGTCGGGTTCATGATGCGTGTATAGATATTCCCGAAAGCCTGTAGGCCGAACAGGGCTTGAGCATGTTCGTGATCGTCAAAAACATAAGACGTAGTTTGATAAATCGGGGTTGCCCGGGCACCGGTGGCCGGATCCGGGGCGGCGCCGGCATGAATGGCCAGGGTATTGAAGTTTGTTGATTTTTGTTCGCTCAAGACATTTCTCCTTCAAGTCGATAGTTTCAATTTATATTCATAGCAGGGTATCGGCCATTGTGACGGGCGAGTGATCCTTTTCTTTCAAACAGCTTCAAACAGCGGGTTTCCTTCGTTCAAGTACCCAGTGCTGAAATCCTTTAGGTGCAAGTTTTGGACGCTTGCTGGAGATTTTTCTGGAGTTGGCGCCTGCCCAGCCGAGCTCTCCGGATAGCCGACCATATTCGATTTTCGGACACCGGTTCATGACCACGCGCAATCCGGAACTTTCTGCGAGTTCAGCTGCTTCGTCGTTGCGTACCCGTAACTGCATCCAGACAATTTTAGCGCCAATTGCAATTGCTTCCCGGGTAATTTCCAGGGCAGCTTCAGCGTTACGAAAAATATCGACCATATCGATTTGGTCAGGAATGTCTGCAAGCGATCCGTAGACCGGTCTGCCGAGAATCTGGCTGCCCGCTATTCCCGGATTGACAGGGAACACGTCATAGCCCTTGTCTATCAGATATCTAAGAACGAAAAAACTTGGCCTGACCGAATTGGAACTGGCACCAACCAAAGCAACTGATTTCACAGATGTCAGTATGTCCGCGATGTAGCTGTCGCTGTAGGTGTCGTGATTCATAGTTGGTGTTTTCGCAATTTCCTCCAGGAGAGACCGGTCGTTTTTGTTTCAAACGTTAGATCCGCTCCGTTCCAGCCTATGTTAGAAACGACGCGCACAGATTTTGCAAGACTACATTGATTTTGAAGGAAGATATCCATTGCCGGAGTTACTGATCTTGCTGTTGGATAAGCGCATGAGTTGAGAATATTGAAGATATACAAATTCATTAGGTAATATAATACCACAATATTAACTCGCTGAATTTGCTCAAATAATCCAGATTGTGGTTGACAATGACTGGGAAGACGGTTAAACCGTCAGCCGAATTGAAGAGAACGCCGTGATCGGCCGTCTCGAAAACCGAATTAAATCAGATAATTGACAGATACAAGGTATTCTCATGAAAACCTATAACGCCAAACCCGGCGAAGGCGATAAGAAGTGGATTCTGATCGATGCGGACGGCCTCATCGTTGGACGCCTGGCGGCGATAATCGCTCAGAGGCTGCGGGGAAAACACAAACCGCAATTCACCCCGCATGTTGATTGCGGCGACAATGTCGTGGTTATAAACGCCGACAAGGTTGTGCTCACCGGCAATAAATATGAAGGCAAAAAGTACTACTGGCATACAGGTTATCCCGGGGGTATCAAATCCCGCAATGCTCGCCAGATTATGGAGGGCAAACATCCGGAGAGGGTTCTCCTGAAAGCCGTGGAACGCATGTTGCCCAGCGGACCCCTAGCGAAGCAGCAGTTTTCCCACCTCAAAGTATATGCGGGCAATGTTCATCCCCATGAAGCGCAAAAGCCGGAACAGCTGGATGTCGCTGCCCTCAATAGCAAAAACGCACGGAGCGCCTGAAGATCATGGCTGAAGAAGAAGCAAAAACACTCGAAGATTTAGGTGAACTGGCAGGACAGGAAGAAGCTGTTGCGGCTCGTGTCTACGAACAGAAGCTGGACAATGAAGGCCGGGCCTATGCGACAGGTAAGCGAAAAGACGCCATTGCCCGGGTTTGGGTGAAACCCGGCGCTGGTAAAATTGTCATCAATGGCAAGAGCCAGGAAGACTACTTTGCACGTCCCGTTCTGCGCATGATTTTACAGCAACCGATTGTTGCTGCCGATCGTAAGGATCAGTACGACGTCATGGCCACAGTCAGTGGTGGCGGGCTTTCCGGACAGGCGGGCGCCGTTCGTCATGGTATTTCCAAAGCCCTGACACATTACGAGCCGGAACTACGTGGCGTTCTCAAGAAAGGTGGTTTTCTTACGCGCGACTCGCGACGGGTCGAGCGCAAGAAATTCGGCCGGGCCAAAGCTCGTAAAAGTTTCCAGTTTTCGAAACGTTAGTCTGCAGAATTACTGTTCGCAGCTGTTTTCTGGTGATCATGCCTGGGGGTTTTTGCTCTCGGCATTCGTTCTGCATATCCGGGGCAAATTTAGCAGAGATGGGCCTTCCGGGATAAACCTTCTGAGATAAGCAAATGTCTGAATCCTCTGAAACAAGTGACGACAACCCTGCGGACAAAATCCGTGTCGCCGTGATCGGCGCCTCGGGCTATACCGGTGCCGATCTCGTTCGCCTCGCGATCAATCATCCAAACATCGAAATCATGAGCCTCGCCGCCAAAACCCATGCGGGCAAGCCCATGGCGGAAGTATTTCCTCACCTCGGTCGGATCAGTCTGCCGGATCTCGTCGATGTCGACGAAGTCAATTGGGATGAGGTCGATGTGGTTTTCTGCGGTTTGCCCCATGGAACCGCCCAGGACATTATTGTCAAATTGCCGGAACGGCTCAAAGTCGTCGATATGTCGGCAGATTTCCGAATTCGCGATTATGAGACTTATGAAGAATGGTATGGCCGTCCACACCTGGCCACAGATCTTCTTGATCAGGCCGTTTACGGACTGACTGAATATTATCGCGCACAACTTCGCAGCGCTCGACTTGTGGCCTGTCCGGGGTGTTATCCGACAGCGACACTAATGGCGTTACTGCCGGTTGTCGAAGCCGGTCTCGTGGAAGCGGAAGATCTCATCGTTGATGCGAAATCCGGCGTATCTGGTGCCGGGCGCGGACTCAAGCAGGGAACATTGTTTTCCGAAGCCGGAGAAGGTCTTTCACCTTATTCAATCGGTGTTCATCGCCATGCGCCGGAAATCGAGCAAGAGATTTCCAAAGCCCATGGAGGCAATGTAACTGTCAATTTCACGCCTCATCTCGTGCCTATGAGCCGCGGTGAACTGGTGACCTGCTATGTTCGTCTCGCGGCAAATCATACGCCTGCAGATCTGCGTTCAACCCTTGAGAACCGATACGCTTCGGAACCCTTCATCGAGGTTCTGCGCGAAGGTGTTATTCCCGCAACCCAGCACGCGCGCGGGTCCAACTATTGCCTGATCAATGTCTTTGAAGACCGAATTCCCGGTCGCGCGATTATCATCGCGGCCCTCGACAATCTGGTGAAAGGTTCTGCCGGTCAGGCCATCCAGAACTTCAATGTAATGATCGGTGTGGATGAGACACGCGGGCTAGAACAGCAATGTCTGTTCCCATAAGCGTATTTTATGTTCGTATCTGACTTTCCGAACTACCGCTCCGCGATCATCTATCCTTAGGAAGATGACTGGACGTAGCTTCCGGGGGCCGGTTCAATCGACTTCAGAGGACCATCCCCTGGTTTTCTGGGGTCGATTTTCTTGCCCGATTTCCGGGATAACCATTTTTGCCAGTCGGGCCACCAGGAACCCGTCGTCTCATTCGCGTTCTCAAACCACTCTTCATAGTCATCTGGTAATTTTTTATTGGTCCAGAATTGATATTTCATTTTCTCCGGTGGATTTACGACACCAGCGATGTGTCCGGAACCGGAGAGAACATATCTGACCGAGCCGCCAAACATTTTAGCTCCGATATACACTGACTCTGCCGGGGCGATATGATCTTCTTTCGTTGCGAGATCATAAATAGGGATCTTCACTTCGGACAGATCAAGTTTTTTGCCATCGATCCGAAGTTTTCCTTTGGCCAGATTATTGTGCTCGTAAAACTCACGCAGATAGAATGAATGATTAGCGGCGGGCATGCGTGTGGAATCCTGATTCCAGTACAGCAAATCAAAGGGAAACGGTTTTTTACCGAGCAGGTAGTTGTTAATGACGTAGGGCCAGATCAGGTCCCGGGGGCGCAGGAAATTAAACACCGACGCCATGCGGGATCCGTCGAGGAAACCGTGTTCCTGCATCAGATCTTCAACCATTTTGAGCTGCTGGTCATCAATAAACACCAGCAAATCTCCGGCTTTGGAAAAATCGACCTGCGTTGTCAAAAACGTCGCTGATTTGACTCGCTTGTCATCCTCAGCGGCCATCTGAGCAAGGGTCGTAGCAAGTAGGGTACCGCCGACACAATAACCGAGAGCATTGATTTTTTTCACGCCCGTGGCTTTGCATACCGCTCCCGTCGCGGCTTTGACCCCTTCGGTCATATAGTCTTCAAATGTTTTCTCTGCCAGTTCCGCATCCGGATTGACCCATGAAATGACGAACACCGTAAAGCCTTGATCGACGGCCCATTTGATGAAGGATTTCTGTGGAACCAGATCGAGAATATAATATTTGTTAATCCATGGCGGGACAATGAGAAGGGGAATCTCGTAGACTTCCTTCGTCGTTGGCGCGTATTGAATGAGCTGGATAATATCATTCTGAAATACGACCTGGCCGGGGGTTACCGCAAGATTCTCACCGACACGAAACGCGTCAATATCAGTTTGACTAATCTTGAAAAGTTCGTCGGAGCGTTCAAGGTCGTGTTTGAAATTGTCCATGCCGCGGACAAGATTCTCACCGTTGGAAGCGAAGGTTTCGCGCAGAACTTCCGGGTTTGTAAACGGGAAGTTTGAAGGCGAAACGGCACTTGAAATCTGTTCCAGATAAAATTCCGCTTTTTTGCGGGTTGCTTCGTCAACGCCTTCTGAGTCCTGAACGATTTTTTCAGCCCAGTGTGCCGTTAGAAGGTAAGCCTGTTTGAGAAAATTGAAATAGGGGATTTGATCCCAGTCAGGGTCTTTGAACCGGGAGTCTCCTGATTGCACCTCGACGACCGGTTCGACATTCTGTCCCATCATTTGTTGGATGGACCGGCTCCACAATTCGGCATAGTTCTGCATCAGCTGGTTTTGGGATTCTGACACTTTGGCCGGTTCCTGCATCCACACCTGAAGGACTTCACCCAGGGTCTTGGTGGCTTGCCCCATCTCGCTCACGGCGCTGTAGGGTCCAGACTGACTTTCCGGTTTCCTCATAAAAGCGCTGACAACCTTTTGCCCCTCTTCGAAGAGCCGAACAAGATTGTTACTCAGGGCTTCTGGATCGCTTACCGGATATGGTATTTTGTCTTGTAAATCGTCCTGAGCCTGGTCAGTCGATTTGTCTGAAGATCTGGAACTCATGGTTTTATCAGCCGTGTTTCGATTTTGTTGACGGGCCGGAATTGTTTTTTTCGTACCCAACAAATTCAAGCCTTATTTCTTGGGTTTTATATTTGGATTAAGGGTTTTCCGCTTGTTTTACTTCCATGAATCAACATAAACTTAAGTGAAAGAGAATCTTTCTTGCGAATATTACTTAACACAAAAAAAATCGCAAGAATTATAGGGGATTTATCGGGGCATACTAACGACATGAATAAACAATACTTTAAGCCTGTCCAGGCAGTGTTGCTCGTCTGCACCGTACTTTTGCTTTCGGGATGTGGGAGCCTGGCAAACAAAAACTTTCCCACCTTATCGGGCATCAAAAAGGTCGCACAGGATGCGATGACGCCTGAACAGCAGAAAGATGCTATCCGGGATTTGACGCTGGAACAAAAATCCCACCAAGACTCAGCTATTGCGGAAATTGAACGCAAATAGTGCGGATTACATCATCGAGTGATCTGTTCAACACTTCCCTGGTGCGATAAAAGACAACTTGTTCCAAGTATGCTAGGAACTGTTCAGTTGGCTTGGACAGGTCCGAGCGGAATTTGACTCTCTGAATCATCTGAATTGGATTTTGAAGGACTATTGAGTTTGAGAGGACTATTGTGTCGTGACTGACGATTTCCATCGCATTAAGCGCTTACCACCTTATGTATTTGAAATTGTTAATCGTTTGAAAGCGGATGCCCGTAACCGGGGAGCCGATATCATCGATTTCGGCATGGGCAATCCGGACATGCCGACGCCTCAGCATATCGTCGATAAAATGATCGAGACAGTCCAGAAACCGCGGACAAACAGATATTCGTCGTCGCGGGGTTTGCCGGGTCTGCGCAAGGCCCAGGCCAGCTATTATGGCAACCGTTTTGGTGTCACTCTCGATCCCGACAAACATGTCATCGCCACCCTCGGTTCCAAGGAAGGGTTTGCCAATATGGCACAAGCCATCACCGGTCCGGGTGATGTCATTCTGGTTCCCGATCCCACTTACCCCATCCATCAGTTTGGATTCATCATCTCCGGCGGTGTCATCCGACACCTTCCAGTCCTGTCGACGGAAGATTTTCTGGAGCGTTTGGACCGGGCTGTGCGCCACAGCATTCCCAAACCCATAGCCCTGGTGCTGAATTTTCCTTCGAATCCGACGGCCCACACGGTTGATCTGGATTTCTATCGCGAAATCGTTTCCTATGCCCGCCGAAATGACCTCATCGTATTGTCCGATCTAGCTTATGCAGAGATATTTTTTGACGACAATCCGCCGCCTTCCATCCTGCAAATTCCCGGTGCCATGGATATAGCCGTCGAGTTCACATCTCTGAGCAAGACCTATGCGATGCCGGGCTGGCGCATGGGATTTGCCGTCGGCAATGAGCGCCTTATCGCAGCCCTGGCCCGAGTTAAATCCTACCTCGATTACGGGGCCTTCACTCCCATTCAGGTTGCCGCAGCTGCTGCCCTAAATGGTCCTCAGGATTGTGTTGAGGATATTCGCCAGATCTACAAGTCCCGGCGCGATTGTCTGGTTGAATCCTTTGCCCGCGCCGGATGGGATATCCCACCGCCACCGGCGACCATGTTCGCATGGGCGCCTACCCCGGAAACTTTTCGACATCTGGGATCTCTGGAGTTTTCTAAACTCCTTATGGAAAAAGCAGATGTCGCAGTTTCCCCAGGTATTGGATTTGGAGAGTATGGCGAAGGCTATGTGCGCATGGGGCTGGTGGAAAATGAGCAACGCGTTCGACAGGCGGCACGAAATATTCGCAAGTTTTTTTCTAGTGCCCCTGAAACAATGCACAACGTGATCCAGATCGTTAAATGACACAATGACAAATGAAGTGCCTGGGATGTCGATGAAACTCTATGAATGATACTTTGAATATCGGAATTGCCGGATTGGGCACGGTTGGCTGCGGACTGTTGACCCTGCTGCAACAAAACAGCAAAAAATTCGAACCCATACTGAAGCGAAATATCAAGGTCACCGGGGTGTCGGCGCGGGACAGGGATAAGGCGCGTGCTGTCGATATCTCCGGACTAGTATGGTTTGACGATGCTGCCGAACTGGCGGTGTCCCCGGAGATCGATGTCTTTGTGGAACTCATAGGCGGCGAGGACGGTATCGCCAGGCAGGCTGTCGAAAAGGCACTTCGCGCCGGCAAACATGTGGTTACAGCCAACAAAGCTATGCTCGCGCTTCATGGTCTGGAACTTGCCGCACTCGCTGAAACACATGAAAGATCCCTGAATTTTGAAGCCGCGATTGCCGGCGGTATTCCCATTGTCAAAACACTGCGCGAGACATTGATCGGCAATGAGGTGAAAAAGATTTACGGGATCATGAACGGCACCTGCAATTACATCCTAACAAAAATGGAAAATGAAGGGCGGAGCTATGATGATGTCCTCAAGGAAGCCCAGGATGCCGGTTATGCCGAAGCCGATCCGACTTTTGACGTTGGCGGGCATGACACGGCACACAAACTGGCTGTATTGACATCATTGGCCTTTGGTGTCGAAACATCATTCGATTCAATTTATCTCGAAGGCATACAGTCGATCCGTCCCCAGGACATTGAAGCCGCTGACGCGCTGGGATACAGGATCAAGCTCCTCGGTGTAAGTACCCGGACGGAGAGCGGTATCGAACAGCGCGTGCATCCAACAATGATTCCAAAACATGCGACGATTGCCCAGGTCGACGGAGTAACAAACTGTGTCGCCGTCGAGGGCGATTTTGTCGGTGAAGTCATGCTGACAGGTCCCGGTGCTGGGGCAGGCGCCACAGCTTCTTCCGTAATGAGCGATATTGTCGACATCGCCAGAAATATTTCGTTTCCGCCACTGGCGTTTCCAGCTGCCAACCTTCGCCCTTATGTCCGGGCCAAAATGCGCGCCCATGAAGGTAGCTATTATATCCGCCTCGCTGTTCATGATCGTCCTGGCGCGTTCGCTTCAATTGCCTCGCGCATGGCGGAGCAGAATATTTCATTGGAAAGCATTGTGCAGCATTGGCCGAAGGACAGCAAAGGCGATGAGAAATCCAAGGAACCGTCGGAGCTGATGCCGGTCATACTGGTAACTCATCAGACAAATGAGGCTGCCATTCGCAAGGCGTTGGATGCAATTGAAGCCGATGGCCAGATTGTTGGTCCGGCGCAGATGATACGTATCGAAGATTTGTAGAGGTTCTTTGATGCGAAAAGGCACAAACCAGGGAGGCCATAGTGTCTAATATACCAGGACCACCACTCAGCCGTGTACTCACGTTGGAAATAGCACGCGTGACCGAAGCCGCGGCCATTTCAGCCGCACGTCTCAGGGGGCGTGGTGATGAAAAGGCTGCTGATCAGGCCGCCGTCGATGCCATGCGCCGGGAACTTAATAAGCTCTCGATTGACGGGACCGTGGTCATTGGCGAAGGCGAGCGTGATGAAGCCCCCATGCTTTTTATCGGTGAAAATGTCGGGTCCGGTGACGGACCGAAGGTGGATATTGCTGTTGATCCCCTGGAAGGGACAACAATTGCCGCCAAGGCTCTGCCGGATTCCCTGGCCGTGCTGGCGCTCGCTGAAGGCGGCAGTCTCCTCAATTCGCCGGATATTTACATGGACAAGATTGCAATCGGACCGGGTTATGAGCCTAATCTCGTCGATCTCGACGCCAGTCCGGAAGAAAATCTGAATAATCTGGCGAACGCCAAGGGCGTTCCTGTAGAGGAAATTACCGCCTGCGTTCTGGATCGTCCCCGCCATGCAAAGCTGATATCCGGTGTTCGAAATGCGGGTGCCGCAATTAGACTTATAGGTGATGGCGACATTGCCGGAGTGATTCATACAACGAATTATGAAGAAACCGGTATCGATATCTATATGGGCGTTGGCGGTGCACCCGAAGGTGTGTTGGCGGCTGCGGCGCTCCGGTGTATCGGTGGGCAGATGCAGGGACGTCTTTTCCCGATGAAGGAAGATGATACGGAACGTGCGCATAATATGGGCATTGAAGATATCAACAAAAAGTATGCCATGGACGAACTGGCAAAAGGGGATGTCCTCTTTTCGGCAACCGGGGTGACCGACGGTTCGATGCTTTCGGGCGTCAAATGGCGACCCCGCTCCATTGAAACGGAAACCGTGGTTATGCGGTCTGCGACAAAAACAGTTCGCTGGATACGGACCGAGCACCGTTCAAACAAGTATATTTAGCGGAGAATGGATCAATGGCGATCTGCATAGGGGATCGCCAAACTGAGAGGCAGGCGGGATGATGTTTGCTGAGCGGCAATCACAGCAGGAACCCTTTGAAGGGCCATTTCTCGGGGTGACGCAATCGGCCAATGGCTATATCTGGCGCGATCGTCTGAAGGACGCCGAGCAGGCGAATCTGGCGATGGCGATTTCGCAGCGATTTGACCTTCCGGAAGTTCTAGGTCGTGTTCTTGCCGCCCGTGGTGTCGGCCTCGAAGATGTCGATATTGCACTGAACCCAACACTCAAATCCCTGATGCCGGATCCTTTTGAGCTCAGAGATATGGAGCGTGCTGCGGAACGGGTGGCCGATGCCATAGAGGCGCAGGAACAGGTTGCAATTTTCGGCGACTATGATGTCGATGGTGCCTCATCCTCGGCTTTGCTGGATCGTCTCTTCCAGGCTCACGGACTATCGCCCATCGTCTATATCCCGGACCGGATCAACGAAGGGTACGGACCCAATGCGGTAGCCATCGAACATCTGCTCGGACAGGGCGTCGATGTCATTATCGCCGTCGACTGCGGGACCAACAGCTTTGATGCGTTTGCTCCGGCACTCGACAAGGGTAAGACAGTCATCGTTGTCGATCACCACCAAGCAGACGAACGCCTTCCAGATGTCCATGCGCTGGTCAATCCGAACCGCCAGGATGATTTGAGTAGTATGGGTGGTCTTGCCGCTGCGGGGGTTGTCTTCCTGCTCCTCGTGGCCGTAGTGCGCTGTCTGAAGGCGAGAAAATATTACGGAGATAAAGCTGCGCCGGATTTACTTGAATATCTGGATATCGTTGCTCTGTCGACGGTCTGCGATGTCGTGCCTCTACAGGGATTGAACCGGGCCTATGTGACCAAGGGTCTGCAGGTTATGCGTCGTCGTGAAAATCTGGGACTGAAAACTCTCGCCGATGTTGCCGGACTGAAGACGGCTCCGACGACCTATCATCTGGGCTATCTCCTGGGACCGCGTATCAATGCCGGCGGGCGCATCGGTGATTCCGGCCTCGGCGCAAAATTGCTGGCCACCAGCGACGCCCATGAAGCTAACGATATTGCAACCCGCCTGGACCGGTTGAACAATGAACGCAAGGAAATGGAGAACCGCATTCTCGAAGAAGCGCTGGCGGAAGCGGAGCGGGAAGTCGAGAGCGACCCGGACCTGCCGATTGTCATCGTCGGTTCTCCTGATTGGCACAAGGGTCTCGTCGGTCTGGTGTCCAGTCGCCTGAC
>JBPCWG010000340.1:0-3843 GCA_051009705.1 Methyloligellaceae bacterium
TGTTCCCTCACAAATTCGTTTTGATTATTCTATTTCCTGACAAAATTATCCTTGACCAAAGTCAAACCTGAACCTTTGCCATCAAAACTAAGCCGCAACTACCCGTTCGTCTGGAATTTGACGCCAAGCCTCCTTCAACGCGTTGACTAGCGCTTCCATCAATTCGTAACTATGTAGTGGAGACGGTGTGAGCCTCAGTCTTTCTGTACCACGTGGAACAGTTGGATAGTTGATGGGTTGCACGTAGATCCCAAATTCTCGGAACAACAAATCCGTAATTCTCCGACTCCGAACCGGACACCCGACCATTATGGGCACGATGTGAGTTTCGCTTGCCATGACAGGTAATCCTGCTCTTTTAAGCATACGCTTAAGGTGTTGCGCCCCTTCCTGGTGGCGTTGGCGTATTTCATCGTGATTTTTCAGATAACGTATGCTCGCTAGGGCGCCGCCAGCGACCGCCGGAGGTAGAGAGGTTGTAAATATGAAACCTGGGGCATAACTCCGGACAGCGTCAACTAGTGATCTAGATCCAGCGATGTAACCCCCAAGACAGCCAAACGCTTTAGCCAAGGTTCCTTCAATAATGTCAAGACGTTCAGTAAGCCCTTCTCGCTCAGAGATCCCGCCTCCTGTGGATCCATATAAACCAACGGCATGAACTTCATCGAGATAAGTCATCGCCCCATATTTGTCCGCGAGGTCACAAATCTCGGCAATTGGCGCAATATCCCCATCCATCGAATAAACGGATTCAAATGCAATTAACTTCGGACGATCAATAGGTTGTTTTTTAAGGAGAGTTTCGAGGTGCTCGCAATCATTATGCCTGAAAATACATTTTTCGCCTCCGGATTGACGAATCCCGTCGATCATGGATGCGTGATTTAGTGCATCAGAAAAAACGATGCAGTCTCCTAAAAGTTTTACAATTGTCGACAGTGTAGCCGAGTTTGAAACATAGCCGGAAGTGAATAGCAATGAGGCTTCCTTGTTATGGAGACTGGCGAGTTCACTTTCCAACTCAACCAACAAGTGGTGATTGCCGGAAATATTACGCGTACCGCCTGATCCCACACCCACACGTTCGACCGCAGCAATAGTCGCATCGACAACGCATGGATTTTGTCCCTGACCTAGATAATCGTTGGAACACCAGATAACCACGCGATCCGGACCCGGGCCGAAATTACGCGCATATGGAAATTCCCCCGAAATGCGTTCTAAATCCGCAAACATTCGATAGCGACCTTCCTGCTGCACTTTGTCTACCGCTTGTCTGAATACGGATTCATAATCCATTTTTGAGCTCACTCACTATTGGTAGACCTCTGCTTGTGAAAGATCTTTGCTTTTTTCCAACTTTGTTCATCGTAGGTGAAGTCGAATCCAAGTTCTTTGATTTAGGTCAAGAGTCACAAATATACTTTTGACGAATAGGTTATGGATTGGCGCGCAAAGTAATACATCGACTTGTCCAATCTGATATTCACATCATTGAAGACCTACAAGCTGATGCTGTTAGACCAATTGACTATCAGTCTTTTGACTTTGGTCAAGGAAGGATCGCAGCATTTCATCCAAATTATTACGGCAAAGATAATCTGCTCATTACGGCAAACGTGTTGTATCGGCCGTGATTGAGATTCCGATATTCGCACTTTTCAGGTTTTAGTTTTCAGAAGGACATATCAAAGATGAAAAAAACGGCTTTATGTGCCTCTGCACTAAGTTTGGTTTTTTGTGGCACTTTGCTAGTTGGCGCTTCAAGCGTTGTGTCAGCGCAAGAGCCAACGCTATCGAAAGAGGCTTTTGCGCATTCAAAGAAACTTTATTTCCAGCGTTGTGCCGGTTGTCATGGCGTTCTTCGAAAAGGTGCTACGGGTAAAAACCTGGAGCCGGAGAACATGATAAAACTTGGGCAGAAACGGCTCGAGAAAATTATCGCCATTGGAACCGAAGGCGGTATGAATAACTTTGATGACTTGTTCAACAAAGAAGAAATTCGTGACCTTGCTACGTACATTCAAATGCCTGCACCTCCGCCAGCAGAAATGACTTTGGCAGAGATGAAGGAAAGATGGAAAGTTCTTATCAAGCCGGAAGATTACCCGACAAAACCTCAGCATAGCCGCAACTGGGAAAACTTTTTCATGGTGATCCTGCGGGATGCCGGGAAAGTTGGAATTATCGACGGAGATAAGAAGGAGGTTGTCGCAAAAGTCGATACCGGTTACGCGGTGCATGTGATGAAAGAATCCTCCGACGGACGCTTCTGGTATACTCAGGGTCGTGATGGGCGCATGACCAAGATAGATCTATGGATGAATCCTCCCAAAGTGGTGGCCGAGACCCAGATCGCATCGGATGCCCGCGACGTAGCCGTTTCTCACTATGGTGAATGGAAAGACAAATATGTCATTGGCGGCGGTTACTGGCCACCGCACTTCGTCATTCTGGATGCCAAGACGATGGAGCCGCTGAAGGTTGTCTCAACCCGCGGAATCAATGTCGATGGCGAGTATGTTAACGAAGCGCGCGTTGCCGCTGTATACAACACGCCTAATAAGCCGACTTGGATTGTGGCGGTAAAAGAACTCGGGCAGTTATGGCAGGTAGATTACTCTGATCTCGATAATCTGAGGATTGAACAGATCAATACGCACAAATTCCTGCATGATGGTTTTTTTGATCCGACACAGAGGTATTTCCAAATTGCCGCAAATGCGTCAAATCGTATCGAAGTCATGGATTCGCATACGCGTAAGGCCGTGGCCTCAATCGAAACCGGCAAAAAACCTCATCCTGGTCCCGGTGCAAACTGGATCGATCCAAAGTGTGGTCCTGTTGCCGGCACAGTCCATCTCGGTGAAGGCAAAGTCACAGTTTGGAACAACGATCCCAAGGGTAATCCCGATAAAGCCTGGAAGATCTGCTACAAAGTCGAAACCGACGGCCCGGGATTGTTCATTCGAACACATCCCAATTCGGATTATGTGATCGCTGATCAAACCAAACACCCTGAACCTGAAGTCCAGCAATCGATCCAGGTTATTTCCAAGAAGACTCGTGAGATTGTTAAGACAATTCGGGTTACCGAACAGGACAAAGCCCTCGCTGTACACACAGAGTTCAATAAAGATGGCAGCGAATTCTGGGTTTCCGTATGGGTTCGCGGAGGCAAGAAGAACTGGGATAAAGGCGAAATCGTTGTCTATGATTCCAAAACGTTGAAAGAAAAGGCTCGGATCAAGGGGCTTGAGACACCGACCGGAAAATTCAATGTATACAATCGCGTCAATCATAAAACGTGATTGAGGACACCAATAAATAGAGGCGAGAAACTTTCTCGCCTCTTTCTCTCTTCCAGATAACAGCATCGGCAGGCTAAGCGTCAACTTCGGATAGTCAGGCAAAATTCGAGTGGTGAAAATCCGCGATATTACGTGATCCGAACAGAGGTGAAATTAAAGGTAAGCCAATGGCTAGAACTTCGAAACTGTGGCGACTCGCACTATTCGGTATTCCGATCACCGGCGCTGCTGCTTTATTTTTGGCGGGTATTATTGTCTGGGGTGGATTCAATACCGCTATGGAAGCGACCAACACGCTGGGATTTTGCATCTCTTGTCATGAGATGAAGGACAATGTTTACAACGAATATACGAAGACGATCCACTACCAAAACCGTACTGGTGTTCGCGCAACATGTTCGGATTGCCATGTGCCTGATCCTTGGGTGCACAAAGTTGTAAGGAAAGTTGAAGCAACTAAGGAACTCTATCACAAAGTTATAGGCAGTATTGATACCCCCGAAAAGTTCGACGCCAAGCGATTGCAACT
>JBPCWG010000341.1:0-4462 GCA_051009705.1 Methyloligellaceae bacterium
GTCGGAGGCTCAACGCTCCGATTGGCAGGACGATCTTCTATCCTTATGTAATGAACTCACGGCGCAGACCTAACGGAGGCCAGAACGCTAAACACGATGCCATATTCCTTATCAGGGAAGAGGAACCTCATCAAAAAGGGAACAGGATGGGGATTCTTTGCTAGGTGTCTGCCGCGATTTTTAGCTTTGACCTTGTTCTCATTTCCATAAATAGAGAATTTCCGCTAATGGCACTTAACGGACACTTTTGCGCCTCACCTAGAATGTCCGTTATCGAGGGCAAAGCGGACGTAATTTGGCGGCTCTGATTATGACCGAGTTTGACTCGACTCGGACATTAAGGTTTAAAAAAATTCACCGGTTTTCGTGTGTTATCTTAACTTTCAATCGAGTCCGCTGTTGGATGGAAATCTGTTTCAAAATTCTCCTTTTATGGTTTGTTTTTGAATTCTGACGGCTTGGACGAACATTTTGAAATTTTTGTCGTGAGGATGGGCATCAAATCTCCATTGCCATTCTCAACTGTGTTGAATCTGATCGTGAAGAGCCTCAAGCACTTTTTCTGGGGTCGCTGGCAGTGACGTGATGCGAACTCCAGTCGCGTCATGGATGGCATTGATAATGGCCGGTGCGGTCGCGACCAGGGCAGGTTCCCCCACGCACTTAGCGCCGTAAGGTCCGGAGTCTTCCGTCGTTTCGACATGAATCATTTCGATGTCGGGTATTTCCATGGCGGTCGGTAGGAAGTAATCGGACAAAGAAGGATTCAGCGTCCGGCCATTCTTTATCAGCACCTCTTCAGAAAGCGCCATACCTATTCCTTGCGCAATACCGCCGGCAATCTGGCCATCAACAAGCATTGGATTGATGATTTGTCCCGAATCATGAGCTGCCACCATCCGGGTGACTTTAACTTCGCCGGTTTGGGTATCTACTTCGACTTCGGCAATTTGTGTTGCATAAACGAAGGTAGGGTAAACGATCGCTTGGCCCGTCTCGCGGTCCCCATATACTCCGCTGGGTTCAAACGTGCCAATGGATTCTAGCGGTTCGTTTGTTTTTTCAATTTCATTACGCGCAATATCCGCCACATGTACCGGGTTGATTATGTGATCTGAGTCCCAGGCCTTGCCATTGGCGATCTTTATCCGGTCCACCGATGTATTCATCATCTCCTGGGCTACAACCTGGAGTATTTTCCTCATGTTCTCTCCGGCAAGGCGAACTGCGTTTCCTTGCACGTAGGTGACTCGACTTCCCACAGAACCAAAATCTGTAGGCGAATGATCCGAGTCCACAGCGATGACTTTGTCTATCCAGTCGAGAGGAACACCCACTGCATCAGCAGCAATCTGCGAAAGGGCGGTCGAAGAGCCCTGCCCGACATCGGGGCAACTGACATATATTGTAAGCTTACCGAACTCATCCATTTGAAGACGGGCGGTGCCAGGATTAGAGCCACCAGGCCCAACCGGATACCACATAACCGCCATGCCAATGCCACGCTTTTTCATTCGCCGGGCTCCTCTTCCAATCGAAAAGCCTTCCGGGCTTGCATCATGCTTTCTTTCAATCCTACCGCCGTCAGTTTCTGGCCTGAATATGAGATATCACCTTCATCATAGGAATTTTTCATGCGGAACTCGAATGCATCCATACCTAAACGCTCCGCAATTGTCTCTGTGTGGCTTTCCCAGGCAAAGCAGGCTTGCGGCACACCGAACCCGCGCATGGCGCTTGAGACGGTATTATTTGTGTAGATCAATTTGGATTCGACCAGAACATTCGGTATTCGATAGGGCCCCACACATAATAGCGAACCTTTGCGGAGCGTAGCTTCGCCAAGGGCTGCGTAAGCGCCCGTGTCCATGTACATCTTCACTTCTCTCGCAAGCAGTCTGCCCTCTTTATCAACGCCACTTCGATAATGCATGATAATGGGATGGCGGATAGTAGAAGCGAAGAATTCTTCTTCGCGGGTATACATCGCACGTACCGGTTTTCCCACCTTCAATGCTAGAACAGCACAGGCAGGCTCCACCCATGCATCACTTTTTCCGCCAAATGCTCCTCCGGAAGGTGGTGCAAGGATATGGACTTTTTCGTCATCCACCTTGAGCGCCCGGGCCACATCGGTACGCATTGCAAAGGGTCTGGAACCGGGCGTGTAGATGGTCACCCTTCCTTCCTCGCCAGGAACCGCCACGGCAATCTGTGTCTCTAGCGGGCATTGCTCGACGGCTTGGGTGCGGAACCTCTCTTCAACAATAAGATGAGACTCTGCAAAGCCGGCTTCGATATCTCCGCTTTTCACACGGTACTCACCCTGGACATTATTGTCATTGTGCAGAACCGGCGCATTTTCTTCCATTGCCTCAATGGGATCAAATACGGCGCGCAAAATCTCATACTCGACATCGATGAGATCAAGCGCCTGACGGGCCGTCTTGATGTTCACTGCTGCCACTGCAGCCACGGGATCACCCAGAAAGCGCACGCGCTCATCGGCAAGAACGGGTTGGTCCTGGACAAAGGCGCCCATGCGGTTAAAAGGCACGTCTCTCCCAGTGATCACGGCCTCTACTCCTAACAGGGCCTGTGCACGTGAAGTATCAATATGCACGATATTCGCATGTGGATGACGACTGTGCAGGAATGCGACGTGCAGCATATCCGGAAATCGAAGATCTTCCGTGTAGCAAATCTTGCCGGTAACCTGCTCAAGAGCATCAGAGCGAGGTATTCTTCGCCCGACGGCTTTTCCTACATTTAAAACGGTCGGCTCACCCGACATCGTCGAATTGCTCACAGTGCCTCTCCCTGAATCTCCTTGGCCGCCGTTAGAACAGCATCGACAATAGCTACATATCCTGTGCACCTGCAAAGATTCCCGCTCAAAGCCTTTTTCACCTCTTCGCGGGTCGGATCGGGAGACTTTTCCAGAAATGCCTTGGCAGTTAGCAGCATGCCGCTACCACAATACCCGCACTGCAACGCACTGTGCTCGGCAAAACTCTTCTGCAATGGGTGAAGTTCCCCGTTTTCCGCCAGCCCTTCGATCGTCGTAACTTCTTGATCCCGGATCGCGGGTGCGAGTACAAGGCAGGCATTCACCGGAATTCCATCCAGCAAGATAGTACAGGCCCCACATTCTCCGCTATCGCAAGCGTGCTTGGTTCCTGTCAAATCCAAAACATCTCGCAGGATCGTAACCAGCGACATGTTTGCCGGGACCTCCTTGCTATACTTGCAGCCGTTAACTTTGAAGGAAATCCTCATTGGTTTGCTCCTGTTGTCTGGTTGCCAGCACGTTCTGCAGCCACGGCAATGGTCCGAGTAGCAAGAGGTTTCAACACGCGGCGGCGGTGGGTCGGTGATGCCCTGATTGAGTCTTCGCGCGGATCGGCCGCTTGCGAAGCCAATTCTCCTGCATGTGAAAGAACTTCAGCGTTCGGATATTTGCCGACTAGGAATGCCTCAGCAGCCGTGATCCGACGGGGAACCGGACCAGCAGATCCGATTGCCAGTCGCGCGTCCACTATGCGATCATCCTCTGTCGAAAGAGCCACCGCAACCGTGGCAATAGAAAGTCCCGAACCACTGTATTTGGTCAATTTCTTAAAGGCAGATCCAAGTATACACTCAGGCTTTGGTAGTTTGAATTCTGCAACAAGTTCGTCGGATTGTAGGGTGGTCTTGTGCGGTCCAATGAGGAATTCTTCCAGGGAAACCCAACGTCTGCCATTCAATCCGACCAGTCCTACCATTGCATCGAATACGAGAAGTGGTGGAGCGAGATCAGCGCAGGGCACATCGTGAGATATATTTCCTCCTATCGTACCAAGATTCCGGACCTGCGGTTGTTTGATAGATGCAGCCGCTTCCGCTAGGGCAGGCCAATGCTCTATGATCAAGGGCGATTGCTGCAGATCGGCAAGAGTGACAGCTGCACCGACGTGAAGGTAGCGTTCATGTCGTTCTATTTTCAATAATTGTTCGATCCTGGATAGTTCTATTAAACATGTCGGCTCCAGACGCCCGCATGTAATCTTCGGAACAACCTCAGTTCCACCGGCAATGAAGCGAGCACTTTCGCCAAATTGACTTCGAAAGTTAACGGCCTCTTCAATGCTCGCCGGAACTAGGTATTTGATACTCTGATCAATCATTGCTTACTCTGACTTCAAATTTTGCCACATTGTCCGCATCAGACATATCTCAGGTCTGGTTCTTTGACTGTCTGTCCCGCATTCTTAAATCGTAGGCGGTTTCCTGTACGGCTGATCCAATTCATTGAATAATGTTGAAAAAAATTCTCCACTAAACTCAATAATGGAAAATTAGTTTGACTGGTTTGATCTTGATCAAACTTTTTGACTCAAATCTCTGATATAAAGAGAATTGGTATTTGTGTGCGTTTGCTCGGCTTGGCCGCTTTCATTCAAGGCAGTAAAGCGGGAGC
>JBPCWG010000342.1:0-6023 GCA_051009705.1 Methyloligellaceae bacterium
ACGCTGACACTGAACCAGGTTTCCCAGCAGGTTATCGGCGGCGGCGCTTCGACCCAAAGCGACTTTGAAGGTGTGGATCTGAGCCTGATCACCGGACTTGGATTTGTTGAATCCCTTTCCGGCTGGCGGACGGACTCGGATGCCATCGAACTTCGCTCCGAGACCCTGCCGGATTCATCGACGAACCAGTTCATTGAACTCAACGATGATGCAATCGATTATTACGATGATGCTGCAAATATCTGGCGCAATGTGGATACCACAAACACGGCTTCTTATGAACTGTCGTTCGATTTTGCCGGTCGGCCCGGCTATAACGCCGCAGTTAACCACATCCAGGTTCTATGGGACGGCGTTGTAGTCGCCGATATTTCCGATGATGCAACCGGGGACGGCGCTCCTAACTGGCAGTCCCACACGGTAAGCCTGACCGGAGACGGCGATCTGACGCGGCTGGAATTTGTAACCGTCGGTACGGCAATCAATTACGGCCGGGGTATGTTCGTCGACAATATCGAAATTGTTGAGACGCTGCCTCTCAACCAGTCCGGTGGACTGGAAGATCAACCCATTCAACTCCCCGAAATCGTCGGGGCGACAGTGGATATGGATTGGTCCGAGTCACTGTCTTATACCATATCCCAGAT
The DNA here is from genome assembly GCA_051009705.1 of Methyloligellaceae bacterium. Taxonomy (GTDB): domain Bacteria; phylum Pseudomonadota; class Alphaproteobacteria; order Rhizobiales; family CAYWUX01; genus JANQOC01. The sequence continues at coordinate 648 of JBPCWG010000342.1, forward strand.
TCCCAACGGTGCTGTACTGTCTGACGGTACGAACAGGTATACGGCAACAGCGACATCAACATCCACCGATGTTACCGGATGGCAGCTGGACAATCTCACCATTACGCCACCCAGCGGTTTCAACGGCCAGTTCACCCTTGATGTCGAGGTGACCTCGACGGAAGCTGTGGGTGGTGACAGCGAATCGACCTCGACGACGATCACCGTGGATGTGGTTGATGACGATCAGACGCTTACCGGCACATCCGGCATAGACGTCATGATGGGAGGCTCCGGCGATGACACGATCAGTGGCCTGGATGGAAATGATGTCTTCAACGGTCGCGCCGGAGACGACAACCTCTATGGCGGCGATGGCGACGATATCTTCATCTTCCAGGAAGGCAACGGTAATGATTTCGCCGATGGCGGCAGTGGCGCAAGCTGGGTTGACACGGTTCTTCTGCAAGACAGCGCCGGCGGCGACAATATTGGAGCCTTTGGAACGGACTGGACCATGGTGTTGACCCAGGGTACCGCAACCCTCAACGGCGATGGATTTGACCTCTCACAGGATTCCGATGGTTACGTCATCCTGCAGGATGGAAGCCGCATTGATTTCGGGGATATCGAACGCATTGAATGGTAAGCTCGACACCCTTGCATTCGCCTGTCGTTAATTATGAAATTCAGGAACCGTTAGCCCTAGAAATTAATTTTAATTTCAGAAGGTTGCGGCTATTTCTTTCGACCTTTGCTAAGACTGGTTTTTGCGACAAACGAACCATTTGTCCAACCATTGCGCCCACCATTGCGAATGAACAAGATCAACTGAAAAATAATTTTCATGAAACTACATGAATCACAAAATAATACGACGGTCACCGAGAACGCGCTGACTTACATCGAATCGGCCTGGGAGGAAGCCCTGCAGGACGGTCTGGATTCCAATATTCTGGCAAATGTCACCATCTATGCCGCACTTAGAGATCTGGTCGCGATGTATGGGGAAGTCAGGGTCTCCCAGATAACAGAAAATCTTGCAACCCGGATCCGCAATGGTGAATTTACCAAATTTGGTACGTTTCACTGACCTCTCAGCCTGAATCCCGCCTCAGAACAATTCATTCCATCGTCCTCAGCCTCGGTTAGGGTAAACAATAGCGGACCGGTTGTTGACTAATGCATGCGGATGGCTCCACGCGCTGGCACACAGTGTGGCAATAAAAACGGGTCCACAAATCCGCTCGTGTAATTCGCCATCGATTCGGTAAATGTGTTGCAAGACGCAATTTTTTCTGTTCCATTTCTCATCCCAAATAAATAATCGGTTTTTGACATAAACCGGTGGCCCTGATCATTCAAATCTCCTCTGCGAATTTGACCAGAGCGTTCATGCAACAAATCGAATAATATATTGAGCCGAAGAACGTGCCCCCATGAAAGAAAAATATCTGATTTACTATTGCGGGTTTCTGATTGGCTTTTCGGCATTTTCCATCGATATCATGCTGCCGTCTTTCGAAGACATGCGCACGGATTTGGGTACGTCCATGGAACTCGCCCAAATGAATATCACGATCTATATATTCGCTTTTGGGCTTGGTCAGATATTCTTTGGCCCCCTGTCCGACAGAGTCGGACGCAAACCCGCTCTTTATATCGGCATCGTGCTTTATATTCTCGGTGCATTCACGGCCCTGGTTGCTCCGACCATTGAGATTGTTCTGGCCGGTCGCGTCCTTCAGGGATTTGGCGGCGCCAGCTGCCAATCCGTCGGCCGGGCTATAATCCGGGACTGTTACAGCGGCATGCAACTGGCGCGGAATATGTCGATTGCCATGGCAATCTTTGCCTTCGGCCCAATATTCGCACCATTCCTCGGCTATGGACTAACACAGGTCGGCGGCTGGCAGCTTGTGTTCACGGGCATGCTTACATTCGGCGTGATCATCCTGGCTGTTACACCAAAAATTCCGGAAACGCTGAAGAATGCGAATCCCAAAGCCTTGAAACCAAATCATATGTGGAACGCGTCCATCCGCGTCCTGTCCAACCGGCAATCTCTCTATTTTCTTATTGTATCCGCCGTCCTCATGTCTTCGATGCTGTCATTTGTTACCAATGCCGCACGGCTCTATGAAGCGCTTGACATTCGGGGATTGGCGTTTGCCGCAGGTTTCGCTTTTATCGGCTCCGGGATTATTGCCGGTCAGTTTATCAATCAGAGCATGCTCACAAAATTAGGACAGACGCGCTCCATGGTGGTGTCAACGAACTGGATGGCTTCATGCATGTGCCTCATGATCATATTCATCCATTTCGGGTTGTTGAATTTCTGGTGGTTTACAGCTTTCATGTTCGTGTTCGGGACATTTTTTCTAATTTGCTATGCCAACAGCCTCAGTCTGGTCATAGATCCACACGGAGATATCGCCGGCTTCACATCATCGTTCTATGGATTTTTCGTGCAGGTTTTTTCCTCAACCCTGGTGTCCCTGTTGACCCTGGCTTTTCAAGGTCTGCCTCTCTATTGGTCCCTCTATATGTGTTTTGTTACGGCCATAGTCTTGCTACTTATTCACCACTGGCACATGACCAAGGATGACACTCCTGGCGTGCTTGCATTGACGCCGGAAACCACAAGCAAGGAAACCGCAAGCGAGGAAACCGACCGCCAGTACTGATGAGGTCTTACCGATCAGGCGGTAGCTTTGGTGAAAGCTTCACCTTTATAGAACGACGCCGCGACCGCAAAAAACATGGACAGCAACATGAATATGCCGGGGATGATAATTGCCCCACTCTGATAACCGAGATCCAGGATCCCGCCGACGACAACTGCACCGATGGCACCGCCGATTCCGAACCCCGCATTGACAAAGCCGAAAGCCTGAGCCACGGCCCGATCCGGCGAGACGGCGCGTACCAGGACATCCCGAGACGGGGTCATAAAACCGACTGCAAAACCGGTTACAAAGAATGTCGCGATAATCAGCGTCAACGGTAATCCGATGACCGCGATCAAGAACAGGGTTAAGGCCGAAATCGTGTAGCCCGCAGCAGCGGTAATATCGAGACGTGAAAATTTGTGCGCCACCATTCCGCCAACAAATATACCGGCAATGATGCCCCACAGATAGCTTGGCAGAATTAAGCTTACACTCGCATAAGAGAATCCATATTTTTCAATCAATGCCGAAATCGCATGGTTCGTCAGACCGGAATTGGCCATGGCGTGAAAAGTATAGAATCCGAACATCAAGAGAATGGACGGAACCATAAAGATAGCTGATAAGGGAACGGCTTCTTGCTTTTTCTCAGAAGCCGCGGGCTTGACGGCTTCGCTATCCGAAAGTCTGTGTATGTTCAAAAACAAAATCAGTGTTGCAATCAGGCCGAAGATTCCGAGAACAAGTGTCGCGGTTTGCCAGCCCCAATTCAGGCCGATGGGAACCACAACCAGGGGAGCGACCGCGAATCCGGCAAAGCCCCAAAAGGCATGGATAGCAAATGCTCGACCCAACCTCTTTGTCGCAATCGCTTTGCTAAGAACGGAATAATCACAGGGGTGAAAGACTCCATCGGCAGCACCGGCAAGACCCGCCAGTACGTAGATCCAGAAAATCGATTGTGCAAACCCCATAAGACAAAAACAGAGGGATATAATGGCGAGACCCGGAATCAGGATATATTTTGCACCAAATCGATCAACGATAACACCAAGGGGATATTGCGTGAGCGCCGAGACAATGCCGAATGTTGCTGTGATCCCGCCTAGAGCGGCGTAGCTCACCTGGAATTCCTGACGCATCAAAGGAAAGAGCGGCGGCAGGGTCAGTATGAACAGATGGCTGCAAAAGTGCGCAAGGGAAATGAGCGAAACAACAACGCGTTCGCCGGAATTAAGTCGACGTTCCATGAATGCCTTCGGGTTTGACGTTCAACCCATATCAGTAAGGCGTTGTGAATTCCAGCCAGTTTACCTACAAATGGTGAAAATGTCGCAAAGCTAAATACTGCGTCACAGGAATAGGGATCACATGCATACGTCGATTGGAAATTTTGACTACATCATTGTTGGCGCAGGCTCCGCCGGGTGCGTCGTTGCCAACAGACTTTCACAGAACCCCGAGAATTCCGTTCTTCTTCTGGAAGCCGGGGGCAGCGACAACTACCACTGGATTCATATTCCGGTCGGTTATCTTTACTGCATGGGTAACCCGCGAACTGACTGGGGATATAAGACGGCGGACGAACCGGGACTAAACGGTCGCTCACTGGATTATCCGCGAGGACGCGTAATGGGCGGGTGTTCGTCCATTAACGGCATGATCTACATGCGCGGTCAGGCCCGCGACTATGATTTGTGGCGGCAGATGGGCAATACGGGCTGGGGATGGGACGATGTCCTCCCCTATTTCATGAAGTCAGAAAACCAAACCGCCATCGAACCTGGAAACACCCATGGCACAGGGGGTGAGTGGCAGGTGGAAAACCAGAGATTGTCCTGGGAAATTCTGGACTCTTTTATCGAGGCCGCCAATCAGGCGGGTATTCCAACCACCGATGATTTTAATTCCGGAAACAATGAGGGTGTCGGGTATTTTCATGTCAATCAGAAACGCGGCATTCGCTGGAACACGTCAAAGGCCTTTCTTCGTCCCATCAGGAACCGCAAAAACCTGACAATCATTAAGCACGCCCATGTTGAAAAGCTCTCCCTGCAGGGCAAGCGAGCCGAGAAAGTTTTGTTTACGTGCAAGGGTCAACAGGTCGCGGCGTCGGCTCGTGGCGAATTAATACTTTGTGCCGGAGCCATCGGTTCTCCGCAAATCCTCCAGCTTTCAGGAATTGGTCCGGGAGAACTTCTCTCATCGAATGATATCTCGATCGAACATTCATTGCCTGGAGTCGGAGAAAATCTGCAGGATCATTTACAGATCCGGTGTGCTTATAAAGTCAGTAACACGAAAACCCTGAACAGTCGCGCCAACAGCTTGATCGGCAAAATGGGAATCGCACTCGAATATCTTTTCAATCAAAGCGGGCCGATGTCCATGTCACCGTCCCAGCTAGGTTGTTTTGTCAAATCGGATGCGAGCCGTGACACGCCTGATCTGGAGTATCATATTCAACCCCTCTCCCTCGACAAGTTCGGAGAACCGCTGCATGCGTTTGATGCGCTAACGGCAAGCATCTGCAATCTGCGTCCCGAATCCCGGGGGCATGTACGAATTGTGGATTCTCATCCACAAACCCACCCGGAAATTCAACCCAACTACCTTTCTACTGAGAGCGACCGGCAGACGGCGGCGCGGGCTGTGAAAATCACGCGTCATATCATGTCGCAGCCGGCTCTGAACAAATACTCCCCTGAAGAATTCAAGCCGGGCC
>JBPCWG010000343.1:0-4810 GCA_051009705.1 Methyloligellaceae bacterium
CTGCAGGTTCACAAACCTGTCCTCAAGGAATCCGGCAAACTGACCGAGGTGAACCGCATATCCCACATTGATATCGGTGGCACTGAACCTGTCCTCGACCATGAAGGAGTGATCTGCCAGATGATCCTCGACGGCCTGTGCGCCAAGCTGAAAGTGTTTTTTCATTTGCGGGATAATTTCAGGAACGTGTTCTTCCTTGGATTGCAGGAATTCATGGGTATTGAGAAGCGCGCACCAGGCCCAGCTTTCAATTTCACTGGTGGCAAAAAAACTCCACTGATCATACCGGGAGCGTTCAAAAGTTCCGGGTCTGGCGATGAGATGTTTCTCCGGCACCCGGTCTGCAATGGCGGCGACTATCGCTGAGGATTCAAACAAATTCCGGCCATCGATTATGGCCGCGGGTAGTTTTCCCAGAGGCTGAACCTCGCAAAGCTCTTGGCTGTGAATTATTTCCGGAGCGTTGCCCCGGGATTCATATTCCAGTCCGGCCTCATTCAGGATCCAGCGGCATTTCAGGGATCGTGTTGGGGCATATTCATAAAGCTTGATATCAGTCATTCAGGACCTCCTTCGCAAGGCGCAATTGATCGATGACCGCCTCGTTGGACAGAAAGAATAGTTCTGATCTAAATATGTTCAACAACATATTATAATTATATTTTATAATCCGACACGGAGGGACTTCATGCCTTACAGCCCCGAACACAAACAGAATACCAATCAGCGCATACTGGACTCCGCCCGGCGATTGTTTAACGCCCGCGGTTTCAACGACGTCTCTATTGATGAAATTATGGCCGATGCCGGACTGACCCGCGGAGGTTTCTATAATCACTTCAAGGCGAAAGAAGATTTGTACGCGGCAATCCTTTATCATTTTGCCCAACAGCAAAAAGTCAATCTGGAAGAACTGACTCGCGGCAATCCGCAGATCGCCAAAACAATTGTGGAAGCCTATGTCTCCGAACCGCACTTGTCCGACACAGACAATCACTGTCCCCTGATGGCTTTGCCGTCCGATGTGGCTCGCGCCGGCCCAAAAGTCCGGCAGGCCTATCAGAGTGTCCTGGAAGCGATGATTCATATGTTTGAAAACAGCGTCGAACCAGGTTCCGCGACCTCCCAGCGCAAGAGAAGCCTGGCGATGACCACGATCTGTGTCGGCGCCATGGTCCTCGCCCGGACAATCGACGACGAAAGCCTCTCCGAAGAAATCTGCGCCGCCGCACGAGACACTGCCCTGCGCCTGATTGAAGCTGAGGGGATCGACGGTCGTGAATAGTGAGTTTACAGAATCAGAAGGATCTCAGCCACTCAGAACGGAGCCACGTTAAGCTCATCGAGAAGGTCGAGTAGCTGTTCCATTTTATCCTTGCCGAGCTTGCGTTCAAATAGCTGTGCAATATCCAGGGCCTCCGCCATATGATCATCCAGCAGTTTCTGACCACGCCGGGTCAGTCCCAGTAGCTGGCTGCGCCGATCCCGGGGATTATGGTTTCGCGCAATATAACCCTTGTCTACCAGGGCCTGGGTTATGCGGCTCAGACTCGGCAGTAAAAGGCAGGCATGGCGGGCTACTTCCGAGGGCTCCAGCAGGCCACATTCATCCAACACCCGGAGAACGCGCCATTGCTGCTCTGTGACACCGACCTCCGCCAACATTCCGCGAATAGGTTCCATAACTTTTTCCCGGGCGCGTAATAGAGCAATTGGCAGGGACCGATGGGTGGCCAGCGGCGGTTCACCAGTTACAAATCTGCCTGTCACTATCTGATCAGCCATAATAGAGCTTTCTCTTTTACCTGCCGTCAACCCGGCTGTCCCTGAAGAACATGATTGCAAATCGACCTATCCAAATGAGAGCCGAATGAGGATTGACTCCCTAGCACATACTAGTTAACATGTTAAGTAGTTTTTAATTGAAGGGATTTCTCCATGCCCCATGTGTCTATTGAATATTCCAGCAATATTGACCGAGTTGTCGATGTGGGCGCGTTTTGTAGCGCGATCAGAGATGCCTGCCTGGAGACCGGTGTTTTTCCGTTTGCCGGAATTCGCGTACGTGCCACACGGGTGGACCATTTTGTCATTGCCGACGGTGATCCGGACCATATGTTCATGGATATTTCCGTGCGATTGCGGGGCGGGCGCGACCTGGAGACCCGCAAGTCAGCGACAACGCACATCTTCACTGCAGCCAAAGAGTTTCTGGCCCCGGTCATCGAATCTGAACCCATTGCGCTGTCATTTGAAATGCGGGACATAGATCCGGACCTCAGCCCTAAACTCAATACGGTCAGAGACCGGTTACAGGAAGCCGAGGCTTCCTCATGACTTCACTGGAAAAAAATCTGGAGAAACTCCCGGGATTTCTCAACCGATTCCGGGATAATACCCTGCTCAATCATATTGACGGAACATCTTACCCGGCGGAAGACGGTCGTACATTTGCCAATCATTCTCCGGTCGACAATTCTTTCCTCGGAGATGTCGCCCTGAGCAGCGCCAGCGATGTGGATCAAGCTGCGAAAGCGGCAAAGAAAGCGTTTCCTGAGTGGCGCGATCTCGACAACACCAAACGTAAAAAACTGCTGCACAAAATTGCCGACCTTATCGAATCCCGCGCCGAGGAAATTGCCTTTGCAGAATGCATGGACACCGGACAAGCCTTGCGTTTCATGTCCAAGGCGGCTTTGCGCGGCGCCGAAAATTTCAGGTATTTCGCCGACAAGGCTCCCACCGCCCGGGATGGCAAGAACCTGCCCTCGCCCACCCTGATGAACGTTACGACCCGTGTTCCCCTCGGACCTGTGGGGATCATTACACCATGGAACACACCGTTCATGCTTTCCACCTGGAAAATCGCACCAGCGCTCGCAGCCGGTTGTACGGTCGTTCACAAACCTGCCGAATTTTCACCCATCACTGCACGCCTCCTGATCGAGATTGCCGAGGAGGCAGGCCTGCCGCCAGGTGTCTGGAACCTCGTTAACGGATTCGGTGAAGAAGCCGGGAAGGCTTTGACCGAACACCCGGATATCAAGGCCGTTGCCTTCGTCGGCGAGTCCCGGACCGGTTCGATGATCATGGTCCAGGGCGCGCCGACCCTGAAGCGGGTGCACTTCGAACTCGGCGGTAAAAACCCGGTTATCGTGTTTGACAGTGCCGACCTCGACCGGGCACTCGATGCCGCAATCTTCATGATCTACTCCCTCAACGGCGAACGCTGCACGTCTTCGAGCCGCCTTCTGGTTCAGGACACCATCGCCGAAGCTTTTGAAGCCAGGCTTGTCGAGCGAGTCAACCAAATCAGCGTCGGACATCCCCTGGACCCGGATACGGAAATTGGTCCGCTTATTCATGAGACCCACTTTGACAAAGTCTGCTCCTATTTCAAGATCGCTGAGGCCGATGGCGCGACCATAGCGGCGGGTGGGGAAACCGTGTCCGGGGACGGCTGGTATGTTCGTCCAACCCTGTTCACGAAAGCCCGCAATGATATGCGTATTGCCCAGGAGGAGATTTTCGGCCCGGTTCTGACCACCATACCCTTCACTTCCGAAGAAGACGCCATCACCATCGCAAATGATGTGGATTATGGTTTGACGGGTTATGTCTGGACTCAGGATCTGACCCAGGCCCTGCGGGTTTCTAATCGTCTGGAAGCGGGCATGATCTGGGTTAACTCCGAAAATGTCCGTCACCTGCCGACACCATTTGGCGGTGTAAAGGCCAGCGGTATCGGCCGCGATGGCGGCGACTGGTCCTTTGAGTTTTATATGGAGCAAAAACATATCGGTTTCGCTACCGGGCAACACCCCATACCACGGCTCGGCACCTAATATACCGGCACCGTTCGGTGCAGCGGGAGTTGCACCCACGACGTGCCGGACAGGTCCTCAATCAGATGGGGATCAGCACAAAACCATGGCTACTGACAAGGAATTCTGACCATGCCCATCCCCCAGCCTGTTCTCTATCCGCCGTTTAATATCGTGCGATTGAGCCACATGGAACTCAATGTCACGGACCTCGACTGGGCACGCAAATTCTACGTGGACACTTTCGGGCTGCAGGTGACTTTCGAAGACTCGACGGCGATTTATCTGAGAGCCATGGAAGAGCGTGGACATCATTGTCTTATTCTGCAGAAATCGGAAACGCCCCACGTTAATGTTCTGGGCTTCAAACTCTACGATGAACCGGATCTGGAAAAAGCTGCAAAATGGTTCGAGGAGCAGGGATTGCCGGTTTCATGGGAAGAGCGGCCGTTCATGGGTAAAATCCTGCGCACCCGCGATCCCATGGGAATCCCGCTCGAGTTTTTTGTGCGCATGGACCTTCTCGAACCCATTCATCAAAAGTACAAGCTCTACCATGGCGTCAGGCCGCTGCGGATAGACCATTTCAACATGTTTTCACCAGATGTCGATGCATCCGCCGCCTTTTATGCCAAACTCGGCTTCCGGGTCACCGAATATACGGCAGACGAAGAAACGGATCGCAACTGGGCCGTCTGGATGCATCGCAAGGGCGGCGTGCACGATATAGCTTTTACTAACGGCACCGGTCCGAGGTTGCACCATTTCGCCTTCTGGGTCGCCAACCCACTGCACATTATTGATCTCCTTGATGTCATGTCGACAACAGGCTATGTGGAGTGCATTGAAAGGGGCCCCGGCCGGCACGGCATTTCCAATGCTTTTTTCCTGTACATCCGCGACAGGGATGGTCACCGCACGGAGATCTACAGTTCCGACTACCAGACTGTCGATCCGGATCACGAACCGATCCGGTGGGACCTGAA
>JBPCWG010000344.1:0-4154 GCA_051009705.1 Methyloligellaceae bacterium
CGGCTGCCATCCTGCATGTGCCTGGCGGATCTGTTCCCGGTCGGCATTCTGTCTGGCGCGCTCGGCCTGCAATGCCGGATTGAATTCGTAGGCCGAAGACAGCGCATCGAACAGACTTTCAGCTTTACCTGATACCGTTGAAATCAAAACGATCTGAATGGCCAATAGTGCCGTGAACAGGGGGCCCAGATGGCAAAAGTCATACCTCTGGTTCAATGCCGGATTGCTAAGATTCTTAATTTTATTCGATCTCGGCATGCCAATTCCAAAGCACAAATCTATCAGATCCATCCTAATTCCACAGGGCGAACGGAGGCTCTCGAAAGTATTAACCATTTGCTACTTTGCGAGTTAAAATTAGGTTAATTATGAGGGGGTTTTTATTAAATATCAAGTAGTTGCAAGATAAATAAAAATTTATGCTCTAAAGGCGACAATTAGGTAGTCAATAATCTTTGAACACTAGGCAAAGACTGTTTGTTCTGTCTTCGCAACATCTTCTTTGGCGGGCTCATTATCCGTGCTTTTCAAATTTTGCGGTGCCAAGTCTGCGTGCGTGTCCATGGCGCTGCGCGTACTCCAGAATCGCATTACGCGTTCAGCGTTTTCGACATCGAACCGACGATAAATATTGACCAGGGGCAGAAGCTCACTGGGCTCATTGGTTATGGAAGTGAAAGCCGACATGGCAATACTCTTGAACACTGACGGGCTGATATTTTTAGATTTACAGACGACAACCAGAGACTTTCCTGATTGGTCATCCATAACCAATTGGGCCGTTGCAATATCGATATTCATCATCTTTGCGAACGCCGCAAGAAACTCCATCAGCTTGCGTTCTTCGACAAACTTCAGGAGTTGTGCCTCCGTGAGGCGGCCCGCCCGGTGCAAGTCCTCAATGTGATCCTCGATGGAATAAGCCTTGGCCTGACTAAGGTTATCCGTAAGTTGATCGATCGCCGGCTCCACGTTCTCGGCATCAAACTCCTTGTAGGCTTTGAGAATCTTGTCTTTCAGTTCTTTAGCCACACTTGAATATAACCCGACGAGAACGTCCTTGCTGATATCCTTGCGTTCAATCAGCGGATCCTGCAGCAACTTTGCTTTGCGGGCACGGACCGCGATTCGCGCCATGGTTTCCGTATTCAGTTCAACCCTCTCATTTTCAAGTAGGCTATGAACTGTTTGATCATCACCGCGACTGACGATAATACCGGACAATCTTGAGCTGACCTCAGGTCTCTTGGTCACAGCACGCAAATGTTCCTGGGAATGCGCCTTGCATATTTCTGCAAGGTCGTCTTCGGTCAACACCGGGCTTTGCTCCAATATAGGTCTGGCGACTTGAATTTCATCCTGGGCCAATGCCTGAATGATGCTGTGTGGAGAATAACCGAGAGGAGCGAGCTTGAGAGCAAGTTCCCCTCTAATTTCCGATTCCATGTCTGCGGATAGCTGCTTCATGATCTCGGCATAAGAGTGAGATTGCTCAACCGACAATTCGTTGCCGTTCTGGACGAATGAATCTGTAATTCCCCGCAACAGCGAGCGTCTCTTTTCGCTCGAGGGTTCTTTCGCTAAATCGATAAGAGCTTCGAGCTCTTTCACAGCATCTGACATCGTCACACCAATAATTATCGGTCCACCCAAAGATTACGCATCAATCTATCTGTTGAGGTGCTAATATTTCGTAATCAGAAAATCTATATTTTAGAATGTATGAAATCGAGATAGCCAGTCACCGGACCAACACAGTCAAACCGACGGCTGATTGGCAGTAGTGTTGACTATCTTTCGGCGAACGCAGCATCCAGGGATCGATATACCGGTTTGAGCATATAGCGGACGAGTGATTTCTCACCGGTAATGATATTCGCCTGAACAACCATTCCCGGGAGAATGGCTTGCCGCTGACCGGATCCCTGGACATGATTCTTGGCAAAACTGACGAAACCCTTGTAATAGGGTTCACCATTTTCGGTCTGAAACGTGGTTGCCGACAAACGCTCGATGGAACCGTCAACGACTCCATATACATTGGGGTCATATGTGGTTAGCGTAACTTCCACCGGGTGTCCGATCTCGATATGTCCTATATCCCGCGGCTCGATGCGAACTTCGGCTACGACCTGATCATCCACGGGAACTATTTCGGCAATCATCTCGCCGGCTTTTACGACTTCACCGCTGGTCGTCGGAACAAGGTTTTGGATGATACCGGAAACCGGTGCTGTTATTTTCAATCGGGCAACCCGATCTGTGTGTTTTGTGAGTTGCTGATCGAGTTCAGCCTTTTCCGCGGCAACCTGTGACAACTCAGATGAGTATTGGTGCTTGGCGACAGACTCTGCCTGAACAAGCTGACTTTGGGCTTCCTCGAGTTTGCTTTTGGTTGCCTGTATTCTGCCTTCGAGAGAAATTTTTCTGACCTTGGCTTCTTCAAACTCGGACTTGGTCTCCAGATACGACCGTCGGGAGGCATAACCTTTGGCGAGAAGATTTTCACGAATGGAAAGCATTTCTTTCAGCGTTTTCTGCTGGTCCGCTACTCCCAGCAATTCTCGCTCAAAGGCTGTGTTTTCGGATTCAAACTGGGTGATCCGGGCAAGCAGGGTTGCCCTTTCATTATCAAACTGAGACCTGGCCTGCTCAAATACCTGATTTTCCTTTTGCGACAGGCTGGGATACCGACCCGCATACTCTGAAAAATCCGGTTTTAAACCGTTAATCAGTGCGGACAGGCGAATTTCCTTCATGGCTAAATGAGAACGCCGCACATTGAGCTGGCCCAGGTCGCTTTCTGCGGCCTCGGGACGAAGGCTGAGGATCGGAGTTCCCCTGTCGACAAACTGACCTTCGCTCACCAACAATTTTTCGATCTGCCCGCCTTCCAAATGGTGCACCTGGCGAACGTTTCCGGTTGGGATGATCTTACCATGGGCCACGGCGAATTCGCGGATTTCAGCGATGCTGGCCCAGACGAGGGACACAAGGATCAAGCCACTGGCCAGATATGAGAAATTGGTCAGCACATTGGGTACTCGACCATCTTCGAGTTCAGCGGGAAGCGTCAATTGACGTCCATCCACTGCATCCTGATTGTCTTCCTTTCGGGAAGAAAAAAGACTACGCACCTGTTAACCCCTAACGCATACTTAATACTTTAGCATTTCCACCAATGAAATATTACGATAACGCGATTAAGATTTTGCTAAAGCCTGGCTCTTTTGACCGGTTCCAAGTAGTGATGCGAGGATCTGATCCGGGGGGCCGTCAGCAGCAATCATGCCTTGATTCATAACCACAACACGATCTGCCAGACGCATATGGCTTGGCCGATGAGTAATCATGATCACCGTCGATTTTCCCTTAAGGGAAGTTAACTTTTCCATCAGGGCCTCATCGCCCGAGCGGTCCAGGTTCGAGCCCGGTTCGTCCAGGAGATAGATCGGTGCTTCCTTGATAAAAGCGCGGGCCAGTATCAGTTGCTGGAAAAAGCCATTTGGGAACCTTGCGGTATGGCTGCCCTGAAGGCGCGTATCCAGCCCGTCTTCCAGTTGCTGAATAGTTTCCCAGGCGCCGAGTTCCCTGAAAATCTTTTCCATTTCCGCCTTGGTCGCCGTCGGATGTGCAAGTTTCAAGTTCTGGGCAATGGTACCATAGAAGAACTGGGGTTTTTGAGACGTGTAGCCAATGGCCGAACGCAGTTCGCCGATGTCAATCTGCCGGATATCCAGATCATCCAAAAGGACGGACCCCGCCTGGGGCTGATAAAGCCGTGTAACGATGTTGAGTAAAGTGGATTTACCGACACCACTAGCACCGGTAATGGCAATAACCTCACTAGCCTTGATTTCAAGATTGATCCCTCGCAGAGCAGGTTCAGAACGGGCATTATATCGAAACCCGACACCCGAAAAGGAAAGCTTACCATTAAAGTTTCGATAAAAACTCGGCAGTTGTCCGGTTTGTCGCTCGGGCGTTATCCGCATCAGATGATTAACCTGTTTAATACTGTCAATCACCTGGCTGACGTGATTAAGGCTTAGGAATGCAGCCTGCAGTGGCGACAGGATCCGCCAAACCAGTGCCATTACGGCAATGAGTGCACCCGCGGACAGCTGGTTGAACATAACCAGAAGAGTTCCAAT
>JBPCWG010000345.1:0-5238 GCA_051009705.1 Methyloligellaceae bacterium
GCAAATTATATCGATATTTTAGTTCACGTGTAATTGCGACTGATATTTCAGCATGTTAAAGTTATAACATTGGACAATGCAATTGATTGGAAAAGGCAATCAAAAGGTCCACAGATTCTGTCACGGGTGAGTGCAGACTAAATGGAAAAGATTATAGATCTCATCACCAGTTCGCCCTACCAACCTGAAGGGCTGGCTAAAGCGGTCAGCGTGATTCAGCAGAGTCTTGAACTTCGCGGCGTTCGCATCAGATTGCGCGACAGAGCTTCCAGAACTCACCTTCTTGATATTCAGTCCGGATTTGATCCGGATCGATGCCAGGAGTATAAGCGGGATTGGGCGGATATCGATCTTCGACAGAAAAAATTGCGGCACAACAAGGAAGCCACGTTCGTCGATGTCGATGCCAGCCTTTCAGAGGTTGAAAGAGAGAGAAACTCTGAAATCAATGCTTTCCTGGAACGATGGGATGTGGGACAAATGGCCGCCGCGCACCTGAATTTCGGCGCCAATTCCGGTGAAATTTGGATCGAGCGCGGTCTTTGCGACGAGTCCTATTTCGATTCTGAAGTTCGGACCCTGAATAAATACCTTCCCTATATTAAACGCTCTCTGATTATTGACCGTTCTCTTCAGGACCTGAAACTGGACCAGAACAATTTCGACAGTTTGGGATTGGATAGTGAGAATTGTATTCTACTCATCCATCGCACGGGCAAAATCCTCGATGCCAACCCGGTTGCCAGAAAACTCATTCAAACCGGCGCCGTGCAATCCCGTCAGAAACTCGTTTTCCGCTCACAGCTTGCAAACAAAAGATATGGGCTTGTCCTCAATTCCATGTACAGGAGAAATCTGGTCGATGGCAATTGGTCCGATCGATTTGGCTACACGCACAGCAGTAACCTTCAGTTCATCGTGCGTATCGTCCCCTATGTCGGGGAGAACCTGAGTATCAAGAAATTCGGACCGGGGTGCCACATCGTGATCATGCAACCGATCAGAACCCGGGCGAAAAATGCAAGCATAGACTTCGATGTCGCGAAATAGAAAAATACTCGCGAAGCGACAAAACATTACACAGGATCACAGCCCCACCATAAGGCGTCCGATCTCCTCGGGCGGGTTGCCGAATTTTATCATGTGCGACATCACGACACGGTTAATCCGTGTTACCGGAGGCTTGAGCAACATTAACTCTGATTATCTTTGTCGATTGCGAAACAGCGATGCTTGCGCGATGTGAGGTAATAATATTGATATAACAGAGCGCGTTCGATGGCTATTTTCAATCACTGTTCCATCTTCGCCGGCCCATGGATCTGCCAATACCCCAAGGTTTGCGTCCCTGGAATTTCCGGCAGCGGAAAAAGAATTTGTCTATGGGAAAATTTTTAACGGCATTAGCGATGGGTGACCAAAATAATTTCACCAGTGCAAATTAATATCGCCACGGGCAATCTTATGATACTTCAATTTACAAGGTCGAATATGTTCTAAATTTTCCTCCCAAATTAGAAAAAATTCACGCGAATTATGCATATTCTCAAAATTTGTTTTGAATAGTTCTAAAATTAAGGGCATATGAATATATGCATAAAATCAACAACTAAATGAATCGACACCTGACGCCATTTCTCGTCGTTTCAAATGATTAAAATTAAGTTGGACCAACTATGGATTTTTACCCACAGGAACGAATTGTTTTGCTGATAGACGGGGCGAATTTGTTTGCCACCGCCCGGGCCTTGCAAACAGATATTGACTTCAAACGACTGTTGAAAGTGTTCAAGCAGCAGGGCAATTTTGTTCGCGCATTATATTTTACAGCTGTCGCCGACGACCAGGAATATTCTTCTATACGTCCGCTGATAGACTGGCTCGATTATAATGGTTTCTCCATGTATACGAAACCGACGCGGGAGTACAAGGACGAAGAAGGACGGCGGAAGCTTAAGAGCAGCATCCAGGTCGAACTTGCGGTCAAGGCCATGGAACTCTCGGACACGGTTGATCATGTTGTCCTGTTTTCCGGGGATGGTGATTTTTGCGCTCTTGTCGAAGCTTTGCAGAACCGGGGCAATAGGGTTAGCGTGGTTTCGTCACTTGTACCAAGTCCGCCATTCGTGGCTGATGAACTGCGCCGGCAGGCAGATCAGTTTCTCGAACTCAATGATCTTCTTGGAGACATCAGCCTCGACGAAGATGATGATGTTGACCTGGAGCTTGCATCCAAAAAAAAGAACGACAATAACGATTACGAAAACGCCGATCACTGATCTGGACCGGTGCCTCCCTGCGACCAATCATAACATGTCTGCTCAATTCGGATTGTGGGATACTATCCCGTCAGCCGGGGTAGCCCTTGTTTTGACGGTGCTTCCGTAACAAGCGAGATCTGTGGATTTCATAGGAATTCCTCTGCGAATCACAACCTGATTTTACAAAAAAACCTGTATTTCCGCGGATATCATTGAACCATGAGATCAACCATTGCTACATGGAATCAAATGAGTTTATAAGGTCGCG
Organism: Methyloligellaceae bacterium; assembly: GCA_051009705.1. Taxonomy (GTDB): domain Bacteria; phylum Pseudomonadota; class Alphaproteobacteria; order Rhizobiales; family CAYWUX01; genus JANQOC01. Next base: position 2,530 of record JBPCWG010000345.1, read on the forward strand.
TCTGGATCAGCCATCCACCTTAGACGGCAGAGGAATATCAGCCATGAATATTTGTATGATCGGTGCCGGTTATGTCGGGCTCGTATCCGCGGTTTGTTTTTCGGAATTCGGCTGGAATGTTCATTGTGTTGACAAGGTTGAAGCGCGCGTCGATCAACTGAACAAGGGTATCGTCCCCATCTACGAACCGGGACTGGACGATTTGCTGCAGCGCAATCTTGAGGCGGGACGCCTTTCATTTTCAACGGACCTGGCCTCGGCGGTCGTCGGCGCAGACCTGATTTTTCTCGCCGTGGGAACGCCCATGCGCCGAGGCGATGGACATGCAGACCTGAGCTATGTTTACCAGGCCCTGGAAGAACTCGCCCCGCATCTCACGGGCTTCACGGTCATTACCACCAAATCTACGGTTCCCGTGGGGACCAGCCGGGAAGTAGAACGGCGTCTCAAGGAACTGCGCGGTGACGCGGATTTTGCCGTCTGCTCCAATCCCGAATTCCTGCGTGAGGGTTCCGCGATTCAGGATTTTACCCATCCTGACCGTATTCTTGTGGGCACAGATGATCCCCGTGCAAAGGACATCATGGAACGTATTTATGAACCCCTCTCGATCCGCAACGCCCCCCTTGTATTTGTCGGCCGCGAGAGTGCCGAACTCGCTAAATACGCAGCCAATGCCTTCCTGGCCCTCAAAATCAGTTTCATAAACGAAATCGCCGATCTCTGCGAAAGCGTCGATGCCAACGTCCAGGAAGTGGCCGATGCCATCGGTGCCGACCAGCGCATCGGCAATAAATTCCTGCATCCCGGTCCCGGTTATGGAGGTTCCTGCTTTCCCAAGGATGTGTCGGCGCTCGTACGAACCGGACGAGACTATCGCTCCCCGGTAACCCTTGTGGAACAGGTTAAAACGGTCAATGACGAACGAAAAATCGCCATGGGCCGGCGGATCATCGAAGCCTTGGGCGGACCAGTGAACGGCAAGACAATTGCCGTCCTCGGGGTCACGTTCAAACCGAACACGGACGATATGCGCGAAGCCCCGAGCCTGACAATCCTGCCCATGCTCCATGAAGAAGGCGCGCATATCAGGATTTTCGACCCCCAGGGTCAAAAGAAAGATGCTCCCGAACTCGAGGCCATGACCTGGTGTGACTCCGTGTTCGACGCTGCCAAGGATGCAGATATCGCCGTCGTGCTGACGGAATGGAACGAGTTCCGCGCAATCGATTTGGCACAGCTGCAGAAGGTGATGAAGGGCAACACCCTTGTTGATCTCAGAAATCTGTATAACAGCGAACTGGCGAGCACTGCCGGACTGGACTATCACAGCGTCGGACGCCCTGCCTGAACCGTTGGACCCAAAAACCAGTTGAACGAATAATACCGGATTGAATTTCATCCGATTTCGATCAGCCGGCTTTAACCGGATTCACGAAGTCCCGTGCTTGAATGTGTTTATAGCCGAGCCGAAATCATTGAGTCCGAGATCGCTGCGCAATTCTTCCGTCCCCTTCAGAACCATGGGATCGACGGGAATTCCAATACCGTTGGCGATGCGATCATTTTTCGTAAATCCGGCGATAACGGCGGCGGCACCGCTCACCGCGTGCGGACCCAATTCTTCAGCAAGGACAGCGCGAGCTGAATTCAGGGCCTTGAGATCGGTTCCAACGGCGGCATCACTAAAATCAAGCAGGGCCCGCCCTCCGGACACACCGATATCAAGGCTCGGATCGACAAGTGCCTTCAGGTTTGGCTTAACATTATGGGCTTGTCCACTCTCACGGAGGAACCGGGCATGGCCGGTGGTTCAGTAAAAACACTCATTGATCGCCGAAATACGTCCGGCGACCACCTCGACCTGCACCCGGTTCAAACCTTCGTGGCGCTGGTAGTCATAATCAACAATGTGCTTGAGAGGCAGGTAGTGGACTTCCTCCATCTCAAGATGCATCCGCAGTTCATCGGGTACCAGGCTCAGGGAACGGATGATATAAGGTTTGGCCACACCGCCATAAAGTTCCTTACCAATCTCACCGCCTTGCGCACCATTGGGAATGGTCGGCACAAAGGCCTGTTCCGGCACCGCCGTCTCTGGTCGCATTCTTGTCGGTGACCCATTGCCTGGTTCCGGGAGGCGGCGCGGTTTCACACCCAGAGCCCGGGCAAACACATCCATCGCAACAAGGCGCGATATCAGCCCCACGATTTCTGTATATTCCTCGTCGGAAAGTCCTCCGGACTTGGCCTGTTCGAAATCGGCCTCGGTAAAATCTTTTGGCGATACCGCAAGAAGCTCGATCATGCGCTGCACATTATCCGGCAGTTCCATCTCCGTCGCCGGGACGCTATCGTCCGCGCTTTCGAGAACGCCTGCGTCAATTCCCGCCTGCCGGGCTTTGGCGACAACGGCAAGCCTTTGCGCACTCGTACCCCAGGTTCCCGGCTGTTGCAGGTTCGCGATCTGGCGCTCGTGAACGTCAGACAGAAAATCGGCAACGGGATATTCGGAATCCGTGTAAAAACTCATGAAATCTCGACCCGGGTCGGCTTCTATTTCTCACCGGTACTATAGCCGCACATCATCAGGATACAAGTGATGGAACAAGTGATTGTGAAAAAAAATCAGGCAAGTATGTCAAGGGTTGATTTGGAGAGATCACTGACCATGGCAAACGCCTTGGCATTGGCCTTGTAGGCATTTTT
>JBPCWG010000346.1:0-5222 GCA_051009705.1 Methyloligellaceae bacterium
AACAAGAAAAAACTCTCATACAAACAGCAATATGCACTTGAACATTTGCCCGACCAGATGCAGTCCATCGAGGACCAAATCACGAAATACAAAGAGTCCTTATCAAATCCAAATCTATTTCAGAATGATCCCGATGAATTTGCCCGGATTAGTGAAAACCTGGAGCAATCGACAGACGAGCTTACGAAACTTGAAGAAGAATGGCTGAAACTAGAACTTCTTCGTGAAGAACTCGAATCGGGATAGAATGTCTAATCCGTGAGAACCCTGCAATCAAACGGCGGTAGGATTCCCAACCCTCAAAGCCTGGGTTGAATCTGATCCTGATAGGCAAACACTGCCGGTGTTCCGCCAGTATGAATGAACATCAGTGATTTGTTTCTGCCCACATCTTTTACGCGCTCGATGAATCCTGCAAATGTTTTGGCCGTATAGGTCGGATCCAGAATGAGCCCTTCCAAATGTCCGCCAAGTTTCATCGCCTCAATAACATGGTCATTGATCAATCCATATCCCGGAGAGAGATATCGATCGATTAACTGTATGTCGTGATCATCAAGTTTTATCGACAGACCAGTCAGTTCATTCAAGTCGAGAACTTTTTTCCGCACGCGTTCCAACTGCAGATCTGCAGTTCTGCGAACACAGATACCCGTTACCGGAATCTCTGCCCCAAGTGCCCGTAAACCATAGAGAATTCCCGCATGAGTTTCACCGGATCCCGACGCGACAACAATTTCATCCAGAACAATTTCTTCGGCGTCACGCTGGGCCAGGATTTCCCGGGCTGCATTGACATAGCCGAGTGCGCTAACAGGCGGATTTCCGGGGGCAAGAGGGACGATATATGATCGATGTCCCTCTTCTTCATAATTCTTTGCAATTTGTCGTAACCGTCGATCTGCCCCATGCTCATCTTCGCCTTCGTCATAGGTACTGATTGTCGCCCCGAACAACCGATCAAGAAAGACGTTGCCGTTGGTCTTATAGAGTTCTCCTACTCCGGGTACGCGATCTTCCAGCTGAACATGGCATTTCATACCCAGCTTTGCAGCAAAGGCCGCGGTTGTTCGTACATAATTCGACTGGGTTGCTCCAGTGACCAGTACAATATCAGCGCCCTGGGACCGGGCGAGGCCGAAATGAAACTCGAGCTGGCGAACTTTGTTGCCTCCGAGTCCGACACCTGTGCAATCGTCGCGTTTTACCAGCAGTAATTTTGCTTCAAATTGATCGGATATTCTTTCCAGACGCTCCATTGGTGTCGGAAGATGCCCGATTTTCACGCGCGGTAGCTGATCAAGTTTTCCGATATCAATATTCTGTTTCATAGTATCCGTAATGAAATATGAGCCATACAAGCTGGCAAACAAATTAATTTAGAAGCTGATTGCTAGACCGTCTTTGAAACAACGGGTGCCGCATGACCTTCGAGAGAAACATTGAGGCAAGCCGGCTTTCCACTTGCCAAAGCCTCCTTGAGGGCAGTTCGCAGCTTATCCTCTGTATCTACATCGGCTCCGAAACAACCAAAGCCCTCTGCGACCTCGTCGTACCGGGTCGGCAAAAGCTCACATCCATAAGTCCGGTCGGGTCCGTAGTCTTTCAATTGTATCTGATATTCGGCATTCCAGCGGGCATCGTTTCCTACAATCGCAACAATTGGGGCCTGGGAGCGAACAGCGGTGTCAAATTCCGAGAGATGAAATCCTGCTGTTCCATCCCCAAGTACAGCGATGACGCGTCCATTCGGATTGGCATGCTGAGCCGCTATTGCCAATGGGATCGCAGGTCCGATGGCTGCGGACGGGCCGTTGATCATCCTCTTTTCCGCAGAAACGCAGGATTGCACCCACTGGCCAAACTCGCCGCCATCAACCACCAATGTCACATCGTCCAGTTCCCGGATTGCTTCCTGCAGGATACGACTGACCTGAACCGGATGAAGTGCACCGGGCTTCTGACTTTTTGCTGACTCCCATTCGGGTGGCCGATACGAAAGCCGCGACCGAACTTCATCAATCCAACTATCCCCTTCCGGCAGGGACGGTTTGTTTCTCGAAGCCTCTATCAAGGCGGTAACGGCATCCGGATGCCCGCAGCACGCGGACGCGATCAATCTGTCGCCAAAAATATCTTGTGCCTTCCGAACTTCGGACTCCTCCCCATGGATCATCATAATTTTGGCGCTGTCAGAAAACACATCACCGAAACGAAGGGTAAAATCTACCGGCTTCCCAATAATCAAGACTGTATCGGTTTCCTTAAACAGGGCCTTGAGATCGCCGTGCATGGGATCGTTGGCCCCGCGCGGGCTCTCAGTTGGTATGACAGGGATGCCTGTCGCATCCTGGAGTTGTTGTGCGCGATCCCGATATTTGGGTTGAAGAGAAAAGGAACCGGCAACGATCAGGCTTTTGTGGCCGTTCCACAGATGATCCAGGATGTTTGAATATGACGTTTCTTGAGAAGGTTCATCATTCTCCGAGCTCGCCTCAAAAGCCACCGGACTGATTTCCTGATCGAGTAAATTATACGGTAGGGCTACATGAACAGGACCCGGTCGACCCGAGTTCGCTAAATCAAAGGCGCGACAGATGGATGGAGCAAGATCTTCCGCGGATTCGACCAGCCAGGAATCCTTGGCAAAATAATCTGCAATTTCTGCCTGAGGTAATTCCTGGAACCCCCCCCTGCCAAGATTTGCAAGGGGAGCATGTCCCGACAGCACAACTAATGGTGAATCTGACATTGCAGCTGTATAAATGGCTGCCAGGCTGTTGGCGAACCCCGGCCCTGCGGGAACCAGGGCAAGCCCCGGCTCTCCCGTCATCCTTCCCCAGCCATCAGCCATATGAACGGCCGCTGCTTCATGTCGGACATGAACGAGTTTGAAATCTCGCTCTACAAATGAGTCAAACAGCGGCATCAGCTGATTTCCAGACATTGCAAAGATAGTTTTGATCTGGAGCCAACTCAAAGCGTCCGCAATCGTATCTGCAGCTCGAGTCATTTTTGTTTTCTCCGGTCGGAATGGAAAATTATCTACGAATGCGGCAAGCAATTGCGCATAAAAATGTTAGGTTCGGAAACAAGAAATATTCCCGAATTCGATCGAAATTCTATTCAACAAATTAGTCCCGGACGACAAACACGGATTGATTCGCATGTCTGACGATTCGCGCTGCATTTGGACCGATTAGATAATCTGACAACTCGGGACGGTGAGCTGTGACAATTATCAGATCCGATTTTAACTTTTCAGCGGCGGACAAGACTTCTTCATAAATAGATCCGTGCGCGACATGCAAATGCACATCTATACCTTCGAGTGAAAGACCTGAAACAATCTTGGCCAATTCATCTTTGGCTTGTGCGATCATTTTCTCTTCGTGCCCTTTGGGGAAGAAACTTCCGACGATCGACATGCCGAAGTCGGGAACGACATTGATAAAATGTAGTTCCGCAGAATCAGATTTTGCAAGCTGAGTAGCAACAGGAACGACTTTCGACCACGAACTTTCGTGTCCGATATCGATCGGAACCAGAATAGATTTAAACATGCCTCCTCCTTAAAACGCAGGAACGGTTTGACGACGTCGCTGCATCAAGACAACGAATGCGAGAATGATTAGTGCAGGAATGTAGAATACCTCTTTTGCAAAGCGTTCATTCGGAACAGCTACGGTTTCGATCTGAACAGGCTTATCAGCGTAAAAATCAAATCTCCTTCCAAGAGCTTCAAATTTCGAGCCGGGAAGAGGTTCTTCCAACTTTGCAACACTGTCTTCATTGGCAACAATCAGCCCAACCTTCTGCAGACGATCCGCTCCCTTTGCTTTCGCTCCGAGAGGGATAATAACACTTGAAGAGTATTGCTGATCCGGATCATTGAAGTCCGGACCGATTACTCGAACCCGAATGTCATCATTGGCTTCCTGATTTTCAGCAATCTGCAAAAGCTCCGTTCCTGGCTTTTCGAGGAATGGTGGTGAGTACTGATCAAGCCAATATCCGGGACGGAACAATGTAAACGCGACAAGTAACAGCAGAACAGTTTCCCAGATCTTGTTGCGGGCGAAAAAATATCCCTGCGTCGCCGCTGCAAACAACATCATCGCGATTACCGCCACTAAAAACACAAACACTGCTTTCAGGGGTGTGACATCAATGAGCAATAGTTCCGTATTGAATATAAACAGGAAGGGAAGAAGTGCCGTTCGAATATCGTAAGCAAATCCCTGAATACCGGTTTTGATAGGATCACCGCGAGATATGGCTGCAGCCGCAAAAGCGGCTAGGCCAACCGGCGGCGTGTCGTCAGCAAGAATGCCGAAATAGAACACAAACATGTGTACAGCGATCAACGGAACGATCAATCCGCTCTTCGCACCAAGCGCAACAATAACGGGTGCCATAAGTGAAGAAACCACAATATAGTTGGCAGTCGTTGGCAATCCCATTCCGAGGATGAGGGACATGACTGCGACGAGTACCAGCATGACCATCAGGTTTCCGCCGGAAAGAAACTCTACAAACTCGCCGACTATATTATGAGCGCCGGTCAAAGAAACAGTACCGACGATTATACCGGCGGCTCCGGTTGCGACACTGATCCCGATCATGTTCCGGGAACCGGAAATCATACCGTCAGTCCATTCGCTGACACCCCGCCTGAACGCTTCTGATAATTCTCCGCCACCTCGAAACATCAATTTGATGGGATGCTGGGTAAGCGTCACAAAAATCATGGCTATAGTCGCCCAAAACGCGGATAGCCCTGGCGACAGGCGCTCTATCATAATGCTCCAGATGAGAATCACGATCGGGAGAATAAAATACAGCCCGGTCAAAGCTGTTTCACCAGCTTTTGGCAATTCCGTAATGGGGGCTTCCGGGTCATCAACAGCCAGATCTGGTCGCTGAGCTGCGATCCAGAGCAGCGCGATATAGGCTACAAAACAACCGACGACGACAATTGGAAATGCGAGACTAGGTGCAACCACCTTAATCCAGCCGAGACCATAGTAGACGATGATACCCAGGACCCCCACACCAATAAATCCACTGAGTACCCCGATCATTTTTGACGCAAAAGTCAGGGTTGAAGTCGGTTTGGGTAACCCTTTGAGGTTAAGCTTCAAGGCTTCCAGGTGGACGATATAGACCAGCGCAATGTATGAAACCAGGGCCGGGACAAGGGCATGTTTGAGTATTTCAGT
>JBPCWG010000347.1:0-2845 GCA_051009705.1 Methyloligellaceae bacterium
TATCACAAGCGACGCTGCCCCATGTGCGAATGGATCAGGCAATGAATTTTCTTATGGGAGATTTTCTGACGTGACCCAAAACCCGGCCGATGTTAAAACACGCCCTCCCAGCGCCCTGGATCCCGGCGATATCGCCATGGCCGCGGAAGATGAAATGAGCGGAGAGTGGGATTCGGCCACCGATCTGGAAGACCCGAACCACGAAGAAATTGCAATCCCCGGTGATCAGAGTCTGGCCCGGCGCACGGAACGCGGCATTCGCTGGGCCAAATATCTGCTGATCTCACTGACAGGTCTTGTCGGACTGTTCGCAGGTTTGTGGATCGAAGCGACGATGACGTCTCTCCTCGCACGCAACGATTTCATCGGCTGGACGGCCCTGGCTCTGATCGCCCTTGGCCTCCTCTCCCTGTTCATGCTGATGATGAAAGAGGCATTTGGTTTATTGCGGTTGAGACGACTTCATCGCCTCAGACAATCCGCTGAGCACTGTCTTCTCGAAAATGACGAGAAACAGGTTAGTCAAGTCCTGCGGCAACTCATGCAGGTCATGGACCGGCAGGAGTTGCGCCGCGGCAAGCAAAATCTCCAACTTCATCTCCGGGATATTCACGCCCCCCGGGAACAGCTTGTTCTCGCGGAACGCGAATTGCTTCTTTCGCTGGACAAGCAAGCCAGGCAAATCATCGCCCACTCGGCCCGGCGAATTTCCGTGGTCACTGCCGTCAGTCCTGCTGCGGTTTTCGATGTGCTGTTTGTAGCGTTTGAGAATTTACGCATGCTCCGCCGCATTGCCGCCAATTACGGCGGTCGACCGGGAACCGTGGGGCTCTTTCGCCTCGCCCGTATGGTCCTGGCCCATCTCGCCTTTACCGGCGGATTGGCATTCACCAGCGATATTGTGCAGCAATTCATCAGCACAAAACTGACAGCCAAGCTTTCCGCCCGCCTCGGCGAAGGTCTTTTCAATGCAGCGATGACCACGCGCATTGGTATCGCGGCTCTGGACATTTGCCGTCCACTGCCCTTTATCGAAGCTGAAAAACCCAAATTGCGGGAGTTTATCGGCGCTGTTACCCGATCGTCACCGTGAACGGCTCAGAATCGAAAAACAGAGTGCGGCCACCCTTGACCGTCTCAGCCAAACTTCTCTACGTTACACGCGAATGCGAATGGCGACAGCCGAGCGACCGCAGGCAGAGTGAGCCCTACCCCTTACCTTTGAACGGATCCCATGTTTTTAAATTTTTTCTATGAATTGAAAAATGCGAAACTTCCGGTTTCCCTGAACGAATATCTGACGCTAATGGGCGCTCTTGACCGGGACCTGGCCCTAAAGCAGACGGAAAATTTCTATTTTCTGTCGCGCGCAAGCCTGATCAAGGACGAACGTCATTTCGATAAATTCGATCGCGTTTTTTCGGAGGTGTTCAAGGGCCTGGATTCCGAGACGACCATCCCCATCGAATCCTTGCCGGAAGACTGGCTCCAGCGCCTGACCGAAAAATTCTTGACGGACGAGGAAAAGGCGGAAATCGAGGCTCTCGGTGGGTGGGATAAGATCATGGAAACTCTCAAGAAGCGCCTCGAAGAACAGGAAAAACGCCATCAGGGGGGATCAAAATGGATCTGCACCGCCGGAACTTCGCCCTTTGGCGCTTATGGCTATAATCCCGCCGGCATACGCATGGGCCAGGATGAAAACAGAAATAACCGCGCTATCAAGGTTTGGGACAAACGCCTTTACAAAAATCTGGATGATTCCGTCGAGATCGGCACCCGCAACATCAAGATTGCCTTGAGACGACTTCGGAAACTGACCCGGGAAGGCATCGAAGAAGAGCTTGACCTCGACAACACCATACGTTCCACAGCTCACCGGGGTTATCTCGATGTCATCCTGCAGCCTGAGCGTCGTAACACCATAAAAGTGCTGATGTTTTTCGATGTCGGTGGTAGTATGGACTGGCATGTGAAGACCGCCGAGGAACTGTTTTCCGCCGCGCGCAGCGAGTTCAAAAATCTGGAATATTACTATTTTCACAACTGCCCCTATGAATTTGTCTGGCGCGACAATCAGCGGCGCTGGAACGAAAAAATCTCCACCTGGGAAGTGCTTCGGACTTATGGATCCGACTACAAGGTCATCTTTGTCGGTGATGCCGCCATGAGCTCCTATGAATTAACCGTCGCTGGAGGCGCCATCGAACATGTCAATGAAGAACCTGGCCTGCTCTGGCTACAGCGCATCCTGGATGTTTACGACAAGAGTGTTTGGTTGTGCCCGGTACCGGAAAAATACTGGGAACTAACGCCTTCCATTCAAATGATCCGAAAACTGATGAACAAGCGAATTTATCCACTGACATTATCCGGTCTAGATTGCGCCATAAAAGAACTTATGTAAAAGAGGCTTTGAGGCATCTTCGTTACTGATTCTCTTTATTATCTTGACGTTTTCGTCAATTTCATCAGAAGATCGCCCTTCGAGTTTCGATTACCTTGTTTCGACAGATTTGTTTCGGGAGAAGCTCTTGCATCGCCTTTGGAAATCAAGCTTCAAGAAATCCAGATCAGTTCTGATTTTGTGCCTGGTCGGCTTTGGTCTTGTGGCATGCACAAACGCAAACCTGCCGAAATTACCGACCCTTCCAGGACTGGGAGGCGAGGCCAAGAAAAAAGCCGCCGATGCCCTTCCGGAAAATCAGGACCAACAAACAGCGCGGGCTATTCAAGTTGCCTGGACTTCAGCCAGGGCGTCAAAATGCAAGTTTTATTTCAACGATCAAAAGCTGAAATCATCCCTGATCGCTTACGAAACCCGGCTACAACCGGACCCGACTGT
>JBPCWG010000348.1:0-3791 GCA_051009705.1 Methyloligellaceae bacterium
GCGAAAAAATGCTCAATTTTTCAGCCCGGAGAAATCTGCCGGTCTGGAGCAAACGCCCGTACTTAAGCACCCGTTCCGTGGGTCCGGAAGACGGTCCGGAAGTGCTTTTGTTTGTCGATACATTCAATCGTTACTTTGACCCCGGTATCGTCGAAAGCGCAGTCTACTGCCTGACCCAACTGGGGCGACGCGTGCATTTTCTCCCCTATCATCGACGGCGGGTGCTTTGCTGTGGCCGCACCCATTTATCCGTTGGCCGGGTCGATGCTGCACGCAAGCACGCCAGCGACCTGGTCGCCGCCCTCAAGCCATTTCTCGACCGGGAGATTTCCGTGGTCGGACTGGAGCCCAGTTGCCTGTTTACCCTAAAGGATGAGTTTCTCTCTCTTTTGCCGGGTCCGGATGCCAAACGTCTGGCTGAAAGTGTACTCATGTTTGAGGATATGGTTCTGCAAATCCTGGAAGAGGACAATATTCAGCTGCAGATGGAAGATCCGGATACGGAAATACGCATTCACGGCCATTGTCACCAAAAGGCATTCGCCGCCCTGTCCGGGGTACAAAAGCTGTTTTCGCGAATCAGGGGGACCAACGCCCAGATCATCCCGACCAGCTGCTGCGGGATGGCAGGAGACTTTGGTTATCACACCGACACCTATGAGAGTTCGGTGGCGATGGCCGGTTTATCGCTGTGGCCGGCGGTCAAGAAGATGGACAAGAATATGCCCCTGATTGCCAACGGATTTTCCTGTCGACATCAGATTGAGCACGGCACCGGGCGTACGCCTCTGCATGTCGCAGAATATCTGGACAGGATCATAAGACAATCACCACTGCGCGAATAAACCGTTCTGTTAATCCGCGGTCTCAAACTCGGAAATTATCGCTTCCAGCCGGATAAGCAACATGTCCGATCGATCCAAATCTATGACCGGCAGGTCGACAGGCTGATCGGTTTTCGTTTGCATGTCATCGGCATAACGGTGCCAGAAGCGGTTGGGATAGTTTTGCCGCTCTTGTGGTAAAGAAGCCGATTTCATTTGCCTGTACAAAGTAAAATCCTGACTTCCGATCCAGGCATAGGCGGCACGCCAGACTTCCGGAGAAACACGTGAGTTTTGCGGACCGCGAACCTGCTCGATAGTCGGAATACTCCGGTCGTCCTCGTGGGCACCAATTTCAATGTTAGCCACGCGGGTTTCATCTTTCCAGACACTAAAAACGCGGATATCGCCAAACTTCAGATGATCGGCATATTGATCCAGGCAATTGTTCATTTTCTCGGATTCGGCAAAAAAATCGCTGGCCGTTCGCAACGGAGAAAACCTGTACCCGCAGGCTTCGCCGCCGGATAACCAGGTGTCTTCCAGTTCCGTTTCACCAAACAGGATGGCCATCTTTGAACGATTATACCAGGATTTGGCTTCTTCAATTGCCATGTAACTGTTCATACGCGGATGCCAGTGTTTTTTTAGGAGCTCAAATCCCTCGGTATGCGGCTGGTCCGCATGCCACGCCCAGGCGGCAACGAGTTCCAGGGGATAGTTTTCGTTGTCCGGATTTTTGTAAAACACCGGACGTTTGGCGACCCACAAGGCGAATTTCTCATGGCAGATTTCATTGGCCCGGGAAACACTGCGAAACCATTCCGGGATTTCCGCCGTGTTTTCTGGAATGAGATTAGAGATCTGCCGCGAAAATTGTTCGGTATCCGGAAGAAGCTTTAGAGACTCTGTAAAAGCTTCCGGAGGTAGTTTCCTGAGCCACCAGGGTACTCCGAATATTTTGGCCGCTTCCCGAAGCTTGCCACCTGTAACCAATTTCCGCTGGGCGTTCCGGCGGTTCTTTTCATCGCCATACTCTGAAACGATTGCAATCAACAGACCCGGGAAACTCTGGAGAAGGTCTTCGAATACCTTGGATCGCTTGGTTAACCGTGCGATTTCTTCCCGAAATTGTGAATCAAAACGCTCGACAATTCGGGCGGGAGAACGGGACGGGTAACAATTTGCTGATGAAACAGAATTACTCTTCACAACCAACTCGCTTGTACGCAATACTAACTAACAGGAGCAAGTGTGTAAGTGGCGTTAGGCTTCGCCATGGCTGAAAAATGGCAATTTTGGAATGTGTCTGACCCTGTTGATAAGTCCCATGTGTTCAGGAATTCCGGGAAAGCCCAGTGATTTTCCGGATTCTCCAATCCGGAAACCAACAAGATTTTGTCCCATTTGATCCACAGAAGGTTCGTGATGAGTCCCCTATCCAAAACACTGGTGTTTGTCTTTGCCCTGCAACTAGCGCTGTTCGAGCCTTCCCGGCCAGGCTTTGCCGAATCCTTCACGTTGCAGTCCGTGCATGAAAATGTTCTGCAATCATATCCCGATGTCCGTCATGTGACCGTTGGGGAACTGGACAACGCTCTCAAAGATCGGGATCGCTATGTGATATTCGATGTACGGGAAGAGGAGGAGTATGCGGTCAGCCATATTGACGGATCAATCCGGGTCAAGCCGTCGATCTGGGCTTCGAGTTTCATCAAAAGATTTGGCGCTGAAGCGAAGGGGAAGCATGTGGTTTTTTACTGTTCGGTGGGTGTGCGAAGCTCCAAACTCGCCGAAAAAACCCAGATCCGACTGCGGGAAATGGGTGCCAAAAGTGTACATAATCTAGAGGGCGGCATTTTCTCCTGGCATAATCAGGAAAAGGGACTGAAGAATGCTGGCGGCAGGACAGAGTTTGTTCACCCCTATGATCAGAAATGGGGAAATCTGGTCAAAAGAAAGTCACTTCACCGATACCTGCCGGAGAAGCGTTAAGCGCTACTCGTCCTGAACCCGGATCGCTGCAGCATTCGACCGCAGGGCAAACCTCATGATAACGGAAATGATTTTCAGGGAAGCGAGAACGGTTCCCTTTATTGTGCCTGATATTTTCGATTTCCCGATGCGGACGCGGTAGCTGACCGGTACTTCTGATACTCTAATTTGATGCAGGGCGGATTTGATCTGCATTTCGATGGTCCAGCCATAACCCCGGTCTTTCATCTCCATCTTCTCAAGGGTTGAGGTCCGGATCGCGCGAAAAGGGCCGAGATCCGTATAATGGGTTGACCAGATAAGATTCATGAGGCGGCAGGCCAGCCAGTTTCCGGCGATCTGCTGCAGCGTCAGGGATCCGGATTGTGATTGGCCTGACGTGCGGGAACCAATGACGAGATCGCTCTTGCCTTCGATGATCGGATCGACAAGCATAACCATTTCTTCGGGATAATCACTGTAGTCACCGTCGAGGAAAACGATCATATCCATGTCCTGTAACCGCGCGATGCCGGTTAGACAGGCCGCTCCATAGCCGCGCTGGGGTTCACGCGTCACGTCAACGTTTAGGGCAGCGGCGACTTTCGACGTATCGTCGCTGGAGCCATTGTCAACGACCACAACCCTGTCAACCCAGTCAGGAATATCCTGAATGACTCTGGCGATGGCTTTTTCCTCGTTCAATGCCGGGATGAGGACTCCGATTTTCCGTTCGCTTCTCATTTTTTGCCCCGGGTTAACGAGCCCCTTGCCAATAGGGATTCCGGGAGAAACATATTTCGTTGTGCGATCAGCATCCACACAAAGAGAAGCCATGCGGGCATCCATATGATCCAAACGATAAATTCGGTAAACACCGGTTCCATTTCCCGGGGAATGAAGTAGAACGCCGTATAATAGAGCGGTAAGGTCGCCGTCAGAACTAGAATACAGGGAAGCGGTAAGAAGGCCAAGAAGGGCACAGTCCATATC